>JAEUAF010000292.1 GCA_019695485.1 Sorangium sp. | reverse complement strand
TGGGTATTCCGAAGCTCGTCCCGCCGGACGCCACACTAGCAGGGCTCTCTCGCAACCAAAGTCGTCGACTTTAGCTGGCTGTTGCGCATGGCGCATTGAGCGCACGCACCGCCGGAAGAATCCGCCGCAATGCGCGCGCCTAGGCGCAGCGTCAAAAGTTGGTCTGCCCGGCAACGGTCGTGTTGGAAGTCGGAGCGGGCAGCGTGTCGGTCAGGGTCTGTCCGGTCGACGCTGTGAGTCGGATCTGTACCGCCTTCGAGCCGAAGCCGCTGGTCGTCAGAAAGTAGTTATAGTCCTGCCGAGTCGTGGGCTTCCAGCTACTCCCGCCGTCCGTCGAATATTCGAACTTGCTGAGCGGCAGTCGACTATTTTGGACCAGCACGGCCGTCCAGGTTGCGCTGGAGCCATCCTTATAATGATATTGAATCGGGCCCGTCACGTTGCAGGGCACGAAGTTCCATGTGATCTGCACGCGCCCAGCGCTGTGATCCGCGATCTTGTCGAAGGTGGCGCCGTTGAGATCGAGATCGCCGGACTTACATTCGGGGCATTTGTCGGCGATGATCACTTGGCGCACCGTCCCCTTGGGTCCCGTCACGTCGGCGCACGCCCCACACCAATCAGCCGTGCCGTAGTCCGGCGCATTCAGCGCGGCAAAGTCGCGACCGTCTACGCTCGAGGTGAAGCCGCAGGACCCCATCTCGTTATAGGTGTAGTAGGTGGCCTGACCGCTGTGAGTTGAGCCAATCACGCTACTGCCGCCCGCACCGCCACTTGGGTTCGCACCGCCACTTGGGTTCGCGCCGCCACTTGGGCTCGCACCGCCACTTGCATTCCTTCCGCCGTTTGCGGCTCCGCCGCTTGGATTGCCGGTGCCCCCGCTCGGGTTCGCACCGCCGCTCGCGTTTGCACCGCCAAACGCGCTGTTGCCGCCTCTCGCGTTTGCACCGCCGCTCGGGCTCGCACCGCCGCTCGGGTTCGCACCGCCAAACGCGCCATTGCCGCCGTTTGCGGTTCCGCCGCTTTGGTTAGCGGCACCCGCGCTCGGATTTCCGCTTCCGCCGCTCGAATTCGTGCCGCCAGCGCCGTTGCCGGTCCCGCCGCTCGTGCTGGACGCACCCGCGGATCGCGCGCCCCCCTCGCTCGAGTTCGCCGCACCGCCGCTCCCCAATCCCTGAGAATCACTGGCAGAGCAGGAAAAGACAGCAGCACTGACCAGCAGAGCCGCGACCCTCGCAAGGTTGTCGAGCATGCTCAGCGTCTATCACCGGCTCCGTCCGCCAACAATCTGCCCGCCTCAGGAGGCTGGACTCCCACCCGCAGCGTGAGCGCAAGTTTATGTCTTCCGCGCAGCGATGCGTTCTAGTTTCAGTGCGCATCGTCTTTTCGGGACCCCACAGGGCCCAATCCGGACAGCGGTGGCGCCACCCCAGACACCCTTAAGCGCATTCCGGGCGTGGATGAGGCCGTCCCGGACATCACATCGCGTTGGCCGGGTGACACGGCCCGTGCGGGGCACGCTCAACGAGCAGAACCATCGCCGTCCCGCGGGAGAAACGCGGCGTGGCTAATCTCATTCTTCCGGGCGACGCGCGATCATATCTATGATCGCCGAACGACCACGGTGGCCTTCCCCTTCATCGAGCTCGCGCTCGTACGCCTCGACGCGAAGGAGCTCCCAACTGGAAAACGCGTCTCGCAAAAGCTGCTCGGTGTAGAGCTGGTCCACAGCCTGCGGCCCTCCCGTGCGGTACTCGAGTTGCTTCGGGGTGTAGCCATGAAGCAAAGCGATGCCGCCCGGCCGCACCGCGCGTTTCATCCCCGCAAATATCTCATCCCGGAAGTCGGGCGGTGCGAACTGGATAAACACGGCCACGACCGCGTCGAACTCCGCTTCGGGCCACCGCCACCCCTGCAAATCCAAGTGCCGAAACTCGACGTTCACGCCACGCGCATCGGCTAGCTTCTGTGCCTTGGCAATGCCGTGCTCAGCGATGTCGGTCGCCACCACTCGATGCCCCATCTCCGCGAGAAACACTGAGTTGCGACCTTCCCCATCCGCTGGCACGAGCACGCGCGACCGCGGGGGAATGTAGTGCGCGTTGTCCACCAAGAACGCCGCGGGGCGCGTACCGAAAACGTAGGACTCGCTCGCAAAGCGGCCGTTCCAAAAATCTGCATCGCTCGAAGGCATCTTCGTTCTCCACCCGATTGTAGTTCTCGGCGCCGGGTACGGCCATCGAGTTTCCGGCGTAGACCCGAGAACTCGCAGCGCTGAATCGGGCTCAAATCGCTGGATTCCCTCATCACTAGGGTGGCGGCCTGGCACGCCCAACCGCGTATGATATCGTGCCTCGCGGCTGTTCTCATCGCGGGATATTGGGGTTCATCAACATGGTTTGGCGCACTGCTGCAGGGCTCGGTTTGTTGTTGATCGGTTGCGGGCAAGCTGCGAACGGCGAGGTGACGACCCAAGGAGGCCGATCTAGTTCAAGCTCGAGTGCTGGCGCTGCCGGTCTTGGCGGAGAGACCACGGCCGACCCCGCGTCGCAAGCTGTCGGCGGGAGCCTGGGTGGCATGTCCGCCACACCTAACGACGCGGCCGCGGGAGACGCAAGCGTTGGCACGCCAGACGCCACCGGTTCGAACCCACTCGACTCCACATGCGCGGTCGTCTGGGGAGAACCGCAAAACCCGCAGATGGGTGCGGTCGCGGGGAGCTATAACGGCACCTCGTTCAGGGCGCCCACGTCCGCCCAATTGTCGATCTGCTCTGACACCGGTGCGGGCGAGAGCCCCGTGTTCCGCATCTACTTCGCCTTCCTAAATGTCGGCGTGCACTTCGAGGTATCCGACACGGGTTGCACGGCCGCCGCGAGCGTGGTTGCCGACGTGGAAGACCACCCGCTCACCATGACTCTCTCAGGAGTCGCCCACAAACCCGACGTCGAGGTAAACGTCGTCGACCCACCCACATTCAGCTTCGGTTACGCGGCAGGCCATGTCCACCTGAGCGGAAGGACCGCGGACGGCCCCCTCGAAATCGACGCAGACTTTTCGGCAGCCGAATCCGTCGCCGATTCGTGCCACCCCAGTCTGCCGGCAAGGTGAAGGCAACCTCGCCTTCGGGGGGCAGGGCAGCGAGGCGGCTGCGACTTGCACAATGTGGACGTCGCCATGGGCGCTGCGTGTGGGAGCCGCGCGAGATGGTTCCACTCGCTACGGGGCCATCCCCGTTCCCACGACGTCGATCGCCACCTCCAGCGGCAAGTTACGGGACGAGCCGCCCACGGCGACATGGTAAGTCCCCGTCGGCACGTAACGCGCGTTGATCGCG
>JAEUAF010000169.1 GCA_019695485.1 Sorangium sp. | reverse complement strand
CTACGTAGCCGATGAGTTGCTTGCGCTTGACCTTGTCGCCGACTTTGAGCCCCTCGGCGAAGCGCGAGAGATGGGCGTAGCCGGTCTCGATACCGTTCGCGTGCTCGATGCGCACCAGATTGCCCGTAGGACCGACGTAGCTCGCGAAGGCGACGATGCCTGAAGATGCGGCGCCAACGGGTGTCCCCATCGGCGCGCCAAAGTCGATGCCCAGGTGCGGCATCACCTTCTTCAAGATTGGGTGCATGCGCTTCAGATTGTAGGGTGACGTCATGGCGGCATCCTCGATGGGCTTACGAAAGCCGCCTTCGTAAGGCGAATGGCCGTCGGCGTCGTAGTAACCGCGCTCGGGGGCGATATCGACGTAGTAGAGGCGGAACGGCTTACTGCCGTCGGGCGCTTGGATCTCGAGCGCCTCGATCCCGGCGTAGCGCGCGAAATCACCGAGCACGGTTACCTCTTGCGCGATGACGCGGATGCGTGCGCCGCGCTCGATTTCGTCGAGGCTCATGTGCCCATCGAGCGCTTTGGCGACGGTCTTGGCGAGCCCGCGGTCGAATCCGCCTTGCTCGGCGCTCTGATCGAAGCTTTTGCCGTCGAACGCGAGTGCGCCTGAAATCTGATGTCGCTCGACCTTCAGGTCGAGCTTGGTGCCTTTGAGCAAACCATCCGCGCCCTCGCGCGATTGAAACACGTCCTCGGGGTTCGTGATGTATTCGAACGCTTTGACCTTGGAGCTGCCGCGCTCGACGAGCACCAAGAAATGGTCGCTCGGTTTGCAGTGGTCGAAATCCCGCACGCCCTTCATGCTCGTCAAGATGCGGTAAGTTTCGTGCGTCTCGACGCCGGATTTCTCGAGGGCTTTGAGGAATGCGTCCCCGCTCATCTTCCCTTCGAGCACGCGCAGCCGCGTGTCCGTGCGCGCGTCCTCGATGCGCCAGGGACCGGGAACTTTCGTGCGTTGGCGCTTCGGCCTGGCCTCGGCAGTCGGCGCGGGCGCAGGCGTGCTCGGCATGGGCGCGATCGCCGACGCGGGCGCGACCTGTGCCTTCATGTCGATATTCATGCCGAGCGCGACCAGCGATGCGACCGTGGCGACGCCGAGCAAGGTCCCAAACAATGCCAGCAGGTTGGGGGACAGTCGCCCGCTCGCCGACGCAATGAATGGGGCGGAGGGTGCGCGGCCGATCGCCGTCGAGAGCTCGAGCTCATCGCGCGCCTCGCCTTCGGCCTTGCCGATGTCATCGATGTCGCTGAGAGCGCTGCCGCCTTCGTCGCTGCCTTCCGCCCGCGCGGCCTGGGCGCGCTCGATAAGGAGCTCGCGAGCGCGCCCGCCGCGAGCCAAGGCCGGGCTCTCGCTGGGCTCGGGATCCGCCGGGACAGGGCTCGGCTCGGCGCTCGCTTCGGATTCGAGCTCTACTGACGGCTCTGGCTCGCCATCGTCGCGCACTGCCGGATCAATCACGCGGCCGACATGGCGGGAGCCCCCGGGCAGCGGTGAGGACGCCACGATGGCCTTCCGGGTAGCAGTCCACGCCCAGCGCCGCAAGCTAGCTCCGGAAAAATCCCGTCCTAGGCGACCAAAAAAACCAGGAAGAAGTTCAGTTTGGTGGCTTTAGCCTTCCCACGAGGCGGAAGGATCCTGGAAGATCGAGGCCTCGCCATGGACGACCACCTCAAGCAACTGCTTCTCCTCGGACGTGAGCACTATCAGAAGCGCGAGTTCGAGAAGGCGGATTACCTCTTGCAGCAGGTTGTGGCCGAGACGGACCGTTTCGCGGATGTGTTCGACATGCTCGGAGTCATCGCGCACAGCCGCGGCGATTTTCTTGCGGCTGAGAAACATTTCGAGAGGGCCGTCGCGCTGAACCCGAACTACACGGAGGCTCAGCTAAATCTGATGGTCACTTACAACGACCTCGGGCGCTACGATCGCGCTCGCGAGGTGTACGCGGGGATTCGTCATCGAGGCCAAACCGGCGTCGTGCTCGCCGATCCGTTCGCCAAGGGCAAGATTGCCAATATGCACGCCGAGGTGAGCCAAGCCTACCTCGACGCTGGGCTGCTCGTTGAGGCCGTACGCGAGCTCGAGCGCGGGGTCGCGCTGTGCCCCCACTTCGTCGATCTGCGGACGCGCCTCGCGGGCCTCTACCGTGACAGTGGCAGTCCGGAGCTCGCCAAGGAACAGCTCACGCGCGTGCTCGAGTACAACGAACGCTACGCTCCAGCGCGCGTCATGCTCGGTGTTCTGTTGCTCAGTACGGGTGACCACGACGCGGCCGTTCGAGAATTCGAGACGGCGCTGACGCATGACGCTGAAAATCGCAGCGCTCAGATGTATTTGCGGTTGGCCCGCGCCCAGCGTGAAAAGTCGCTCCACCCTGCGAGTTGAATCGGAACGGCCCGCTCGGCGCGCCCAGAGCTCGTCTCTGTCGCGCCTCCTGCGGCTCTTGCGAGGCGAAGGGTCGCCGCGGAGCTTGGCCGTCAGCGTGGGGCTCGGTCTGTTCGTGGGCTGCCTGCCGCTCTACGGCTTTCACTTGCCGCTCTGCTTGCTGATTTGCCTGCCGCTCGGGCTCGACGCGGTCGTTGCCTACGTGGCGGCCAATATTTCGAACCCTTTCGTCGCGCCGTTCCTGCTGCTCGCCGAGGTCGAAATTGGTTCGCTGATTTTGCATGGGCATTCGCTGGCGTTCGATCTCGCCGCGGCTAGAAGCGCGAAGTGGCAGGGCCTGGCCCTAGAGGTCGGGTTGGGCAGCGTCGTGTTGGGCTCGGCGCTGGCCTGCGTTGGCGGCGGCATCGCGTTCCTGGTGGCGCGGCGCAGATCGCGACCGAGCGCACTCGCCGAGGCGCGTCAGCGCACGGTGGCGCGCTACGCCAGGGCTCGCCCGGCAGATCGCTACTATGTTGCGGCGAAACTTGGCACCGACCCGGCGCTCGCCCAGTTGGTCGAACTTGGGCCGCTCGGCGACGTCGTGGACGCGGGCTGCGGGCGCGGACAACTCGGGCTGTGCCTGCTGGAGCTCGGACATGTGAACACGCTCAGGGGCTTCGACTTCGACGCTCGAAAAGTCGAAGTGGCGCGGCAGGCGGCGGGGAGTGCGGCATCGTTCAGTGTCGGCGACTTGCGTTCGACGCCGCTCACCGACGCCGATACCGTGCTCTTGATTGACGTGTTGCACTACCTCGAAATACGAGAGCAGACCGCGCTGCTCGCGCGCGCCTCTGCCGCCTTGCGCGTCGGGGGGCGGCTCGTCGTGCGTGAAGTGGACGCTGCCGCCGAGCGCGGCAGTCGGCTCACGCGCGGGCTCGAGCGCCTGGCGACGGCGCTTGGTTACAACCGGAGCGCGTCGCGACTCGGCTTTCGCGCGCTGAGTGAGCTCGTCGGCGAGCTCGAGGCCGCGGGGCTCGAGTGTGCGGTGGTCGAAGAAAGCCCTGGCGCCACTCTCGCCAATCGCATGATCGCGGCGCGGCGCGTCAGCTAAGCTCGAACTCCTTGCAAAACTCGAGCTCGGTGATTTCGTCGAGCGCTTGCCTGAGGTGCGCGCCGTTCGGGTAGCCGTTGCCACAGGCTCTGCGCGCTTCGACGAAATGCGCACACGACTCGCAGTCGAAGCGGAGCGCATACTCGATGACCTCCGCCCGAAAGCGCGCATCGACCCGCGTCTTCATTGGAAGGGTTGTGCTGGTTGGCCGCGCTGGAAGTAGAAGCGAAAGCTACCCGTCACGTGGCTTTGAACTTGGGCGTTTGCGCTGGCGTCGCTGCCGATTTGTCGGGGATCCGCGAAGGTGCCGTCGAAGCTCGCGTCGGTGAGCCGCGCGTCGGCGTTCCCTTCCTGAAGATTGCCGCTGAACAGCGAACGGAACACGATTTGCCCCGACAACGAGTAGACCGTCGCGTTCTGAACGTGGCACGTGTTGTGAAGGTAAATCGCGATGCTGACCTTGGCGGGGTCGGGGTTCGCCACCAGCGGCACCCCGGGCGGGCTCACTCCTGGCGGCAACCCGAGCTTCAGCGTGAGGTCGCCACTGCTCGACTCGGATAGCTGCTTGCGCAAAGTTTGGAGGTCGTTCACGAGCACCAGCGCGCCGTCGGACTGCTCGGCGATGTTGTCCCCGCGTTGGATGCGGATCATGAGCGACGTCGATTGAAAGGGATTGGCGGCGAAGAAGTCCGGGTGCAGATCGAATTTGCCGTCCCAGCAATCCTGCATGTAAAGCTTGTCGCTCTGGATCGCGCCTTCGCCCTCGCCCACTGCACAACCAAGAGTGAGGCCCGCCGAGGCAGTAAGCAGCGTGAGCGCGGCAACGCGCAGAGTGGCGCTCAGGCGACGCCGTGGAAGAAGGGCGCGCGGCCCGTTCACGCGGCAGCCTCCCAGGGAGGCGCGACCAAAGCTTCGCGGATCACGCCGCCACCGAGCACGCGCTCGCCCGCGTAGAAGACCGCATACTGCCCACGCGACACGGCTCCCGCCGGCGCGTCGAAGCGAATCAACGCGCCGTCCTCGCTCGCGCGCACTTCGGCGGGTAGCGGCTGGCCGCGGTAGCGGACCTGGACTTCACAGCGCAGCGGCAAAGGAACCGACTTGAACAGCGACAGCTCTCCCACGCGAGCGCCGTGAAACGCGAGCTCCTCCGCCGCACCCAGGCGCACGGTCGCAGTGTCGGGTTCGATGGCCACGACGTAGGCCTTTTGCCCCAGCGCCACGCCGAGGTTCTTGCGCTGACCGACGGTGAAGCCGTGGATTCCGGCATGTTGTCCCACCACTTCACCGGCCGGATTCACGATTGGACCCGGTCGTAGGCGGCCGTCGGCGCGTGCGCTCACGAAGGCATCGTAACGCCCGCTCGGTACGAAGCAGAGTTCCTGACTTTCGCCCTTGTGTGCGCCAGGCAAGTTCAGCGCTTGCGCTTGCGCGCGCACGTCACTCTTCTCCGCGTCGCCCAACGGGAAATGTAAGCGAGCGAGCTTTTCTTCGTCGAGCGTGTGCAAGAAGTAGCTCTGGTCCTTGCGCGGGTCGCGTGCGCGCCAGAGCTCGAGTCGGCCTTGGTTCGGAACCACGCGCGCGTAGTGTCCGGTCGCGATCTTTGCGGCGCCCAGGCGATCGGCCAAGTGAAACAGCTCTCTCAGCTTGACTCCGCGGTTGCAGCGAACGCAGGGGCTCGGCGTGGAACCCTCGAGGTAGCTCTCGACGAACGGATCGACGACCTCGCGTGCGAACAATTCCCGGCGGTCGAAAGCGTAGTGCGGAAAACCCAGCACATCGGCGACCCGTCGCGCATCGTGGACGTCTTCAGGTGCGCAGCAGCGGCTCTTGGCGTCGCCGTCTTCGGGGTAATCCCACAAGTGCAGAGTCACGCCGACGACGTCGAAGCCCTGTTCGAGCAGGCGCGCAGCGGCAACGGAGGAATCGACGCCGCCGCTCATTGCGACGAGAACACGGTCCGGCATAGGCCTCCTCTATATACGCCGTCGTCGGAGCGCCGCAGCTAGGACGGGCTTGGGCCCGCTGGCCGTTTTTCGGCCTGCGACCGCGGCGGACTCAGTGCCCCGGCGACTGAAGCACGGTGCGCACGCAGTTGGTCGCCTTGTCCACCAGCCGGCTTGCGAGCTCAACCGCCTCTGTATAGCGGTAAATCCCGGCTTGGAGGGCGATCAGGCCGCCCGCATCGAGGCGGCCGGGGTCCGCGGAAAGCGCATGCCCGAGCACGCCCTCTCCACGGTTCAACTCCCGGCCGAGGCCGTGCAGCAAGTCGGCGAAAGAGCGGCCATTCGTGGCGGGGTGGGGCGGCGAGAGCGGCGTGCTCGCTGCAGGGGTCGCCGCAGGTTCGCGGGCTGTTTCGCGGGGAATGGGACGGGGAGCGGTCTCGAAGCGCAACGACATGCCCCTTCTCATCGGCGGCCTTGCGCGCCGGTTGCTCGGATAGGAGCGCGCCCTAGCTGCTATTTCGCAGGCGTTTCGCGAGGCGGGCCATGGCGCGGGTATGCAGGCGGCTCGCCCACGACTTGCTGAGGCCAAGCTCCGCGGCGACGAGATCGAAGCGCTCGCCGCCCAGATAGTGGCGGCGCACGAGCTCGGCCTCCTGCTCGGGCAAATCTTGGATGGCCGTCTTTACCAACGCGAGCAGCTCGGCATGCGCCAGCGCGGCCTCTGGGTCGTCTGCCTGGGAAAGGAGCGCGCGTTCGCCTTCCTCGCCACGCACGGTTTGGGCGACGAGGCCGACCGCCATGGCGGTGGCCATAGCCGCCAAGTGTTCGGAGAGAGCGGCGTCCGCCTGCACTGGACCCGAGCCGGCAACCGGTGGTGCGCTCACGTCTTCGATCGCACCTTCGCTGACACGAGCGGCCGCAGCCAGCCCGTTCAGTCGCTCGTAGGCGCGGCGCGGCAAGCGCGAGAGCTTACGGATGCCGTCAAACATGGCTCCCCGCACGCGATAGTTCGCATACGCTCGGAACGGGACTCCGCGGCTTGCATCGAAGCGCCGCGCTGCGTCTAGCAAACCCTCTCGGCCGAAACTGCGCAGTTCATCGAGCTCCACCGAGCCGCCCACTGCTTTGCCGACCTGTCGCGCCAGCACTTCCACGAGCTCCAACGACTCCTCGAAGCGGCGCAGGGCCTCGGCGTCATCGCGGACCTCCGTCACCGCCGCAATCTAGCCCAGAACTAGGCCGCGAGTGGAACCACTTCACCGATCAGCCCCTCATTTCCGGCGGTTTTCCCAAACCGCCCCGCGCCCCGCGTGGGGGGAGCCTCGTCGGAATTCATTTCCGACGAGGGGGGCGGCGCGTGCCGCCCCCACAAACAGATGCCATAGTCCCCTCCGGATGTTGCGCTGGAGCTTGCTTGCTGCTGCGTACGCCAGCATGGGCGCGCTGGCGCTCGCCGTGTCGGAAATCGTGTTCTCGCGCTCACCTTGGACACACCCGACTCCGTGGTTGCATCTCCCCGCGCCCGTTGCGCACGCGTACAGCCTCGCGCTCGGGATCGCGCTCGGCGCGTTGGTCGTCGTCGTTACTCGGCGCTTGGTGGAGCGCGCCGCATGGGCGCAAGAGCTAGCGAACGCGCTGCGCCCATTTGCACGCGGCTTGAGCGGCATCGGCATCGTTGTCGTCGCGCTGTTTAGCAGTCTCGGTGAGGAGCTGTTGTTTCGCGGCCTGCTGACGCCCGCGATTGGCCTCTGGCTCTCGGCGTTGCTGTTCGGCGTGATGCATCAGATGAAAGGTCCGAGTAGGTGGGCGTGGGTAGGTTGGGCCTGCGTCGTGGGCCTGCTGTTCGGTATCTTGTTCGTCTCGACCGGCTCTCTTCTCGGGCCGATCGCGGCGCACGCCGTAATTAACGGCTTTAACCTGAACTACCTGCAAAACCACGATCCTGACTTCGCTCGTCGCGGGCTCGGCGGATTGTTCGGTCAGCGCAGTCGCGCCTGAGGCACGCTCGGCGCAAAACTCGTTGCCGAGGGTCTCACGCCGTCGGTTCTCGTACTATGATGCCCGCCGAACGGGTCGTACCCGCCGTCACCCGCTAACCCACCATGTCCGTGCTCGACTCGGGTTACCCCGAAGACAGACCGCGCGTGCTTGTCGTCGATGATGAGAAATTCATCCGCGACATCATCGCCGATTTCTTGGGGATGGAGGGCTACATCGTGCGCACGGCAGAGGATGGCACCAGCGCCGTCAACGAGCTCGAGCGTGCTCGTTACGACATGGTGATAAGCGACCTCAAGATGCCGAAGATGGGCGGTCTCGATCTGCTGCGCGAGGTCACGCGCGCCCATCCCGACACGCTCACCGTGATCATGACCGGCTTCGGCACCGTGGAAACGGCCATCGATGCCATGAAGCGCGGTGCCTACGACTACATCTTGAAGCCGTTCAAGGTGGAGGAGGTCGTGCACATCGTGCAGCGCGGGCTCGAGAAGCGCCGGCTGACCGCCGAGAATTTGCGGCTGCGTGAAGCGCTCTCACTCTACAAGGTGACCGAGGCCATCGCCGCGAGTCTGTCGCTCGACGAGATCGTGTCGACGCTCGGTGACAGCGCGCTCACCGAGGTGCGCGCCGATTTGGTCAGCGTGTACGTCGCGGACGGTGACGGCGGGCTAGCTCAGCGCTACTTCCGCGTCGCGTCCGAGCTCGGCGAGACCGAGGGCGAGGACTTCGGCGAGCTCGAGCACGCGGCAATTCGCGAGCGCCTCGCGAGCGGCGCTCCGCTCGTCGAGCACGGGGCTCGCGCGCGCGAGCTGTTTGCGCGACACCCGAGCCGCGCGGTCGCGAGCCTGTGCGTGGTGCCGCTCAGAATGCGCGAACGGCTACTCGGCTTCGTGGGCGTGGTGTCGCTCACGGCCAGCAAACGCTTCGACGAGGGGCAACGCAAGCTACTTAGCATCGTGGCCTCGCGCGCCGCCGCCGCCATCGAGAACGCCCGGCTCTACCAAGACCTGCAGGCCACATTCCAGCAGACGATTCAGAGCCTGGCTCGCACCATCGACAAGATGGATCGCTACACCTCCGGGCACTCGGAGCGCGTCGCGTCGTACGCCGTGTCTCTGGCGCGTTGGATCGGCCTCACGGAAGACCTGGTCGAGGTCGTGCGCCAATCCGCATTGATGCACGACATTGGCAAGGTCGGCTGCGTGATGAACCTGAACAAGCCAGGCAAGCTCACGCACGAGGAGTACGAGGCCTTCAAGTATCATCCCGTTTACGGGCGCGACATCTTGGACCCAATCAAATTCCTCGCGCCCGTGCTGCCCGGCGTCTACTTGCACCACGAACGTTGGGATGGGCGCGGCTACCCGCTCGGACTCACGGGCAACGCGATTCCGATCATCGCGCGCATCATTTCCGTGGCGGACACCTACGACGCCATGACCAGTGATCGCGCCTATCGACGGGCGCTACCCCACGAAGTGACCATCAGCGAAATCGAGCGCTGCGCCGGCAGTCAGTTCGACCCCGAAGTGGCCAATACCTTCGTCGTCAGCATCGACGGTTACCGCGAAGAGCGGCGCGCCGCCGGCAAAGAAGTGCCGGAATAGCGGAGCGTGCGGTGCGCAAGCTCGACGGCATCTGGCTCGGTCGCAAAGCCTACGACAGCGTTCACGCCCTGCAGGAGCGTCTGCATGCCGAGCGGCGCGAAGGCAGGATTGGGGACACGGTGCTGTTCGTCGAGCACGACCCGGTCATCACTTACGGACGCGGAGCCAAACCCGAACACGTGTTGTTGAGTGAAGCCGCGCTAGCGGCCCAAGGCGTGGCCGTCGCGCGCACCGGTCGCGGCGGCGACGTGACTCTGCACGCCCCGGGGCAACTCGTGTGCTATCCCATTGTCGACCTCTCGCCGGATCGTGCGGATGTGCGCCGCTACGTGCGCGACCTCAGCGAGGTGATGCGGCGGGTCGTCGCGGAATACGCAGTTTCGGCCGGCTCGATCGAACAATACATCGGGCTTTGGGCGGACGCGGAGAGCCCCGGCTATTGGCCGGGGGCCGAGCTCGCCGCAGAGCCGGTGAAAATTGGCGCGATTGGCGTCAAGATCTCGCGCTGGGTCACGATGCACGGCTTTGCCCTGAACTTGAGCCCCGACTTGGACCTCTTTCGGTTGATCGTGCCGTGCGGGATCCGCGATCACGGAGTGAGCAGCGTGCGCGCGCTGACCGCGGCGGCGCCGAGCGTGGAACAGGCCGCCGAGCGCGCGTTGGCGCATCTCCGTGACGTGCTCGAGGCGGACGCCGCGGGCCTGCGCGCGCCCGATTCGGCATGGTTCGCGGCGCCCGCAGCAGAGCGGAGTCTGGTCGACGTGAGCACGCTGTAATGGCGCGCTCGCACCCGCCGACTGCGCTCACCCTGTGCCGCCGCACGTGGCTCGAGGAGATTCGACTCGAGCAGGCCGCATGTGTCGTGGTGGCGGTGTCGGGTGGCGTCGACTCGATGGTTCTCTTGCATTTGCTCGCGCGCCTGGCCAAGGAACTCGAGATTCGCGTTTGGGCACACGGGGTGGATCACGGGTTGCGCGCCGAGGCGTCGCGTGAGCTCGACGTCGCGCAGGCGTTTGCCGCAAAGCTTGGCGTGCCGTTTGAAAGAACGCGCGTCGAACTCGCCGCGGGCGGCAATCTCCAGGCGCGCGCGCGCCGTGTCCGCTACAGCGCGCTGCGAGCAGCGGCGGAGGCAGCCGGGGCCGCCTTCATCGCCACCGCACACCACGCCGACGATCGCGCCGAGACGGTCTTGCTGCGGCTCTTGCGTGGCACGAGCGCGGGCGGGCTGGGCGTGCTGCCGGCCCGTTCCGGGGACCTCTTGCGGCCCTTGATCCGAGCCCGGCGCGCCGCCTTGCTCGCACATGCGGGCCGTCATCAGATCCCGTTCGTGGAGGACCCTTCCAACGCCGACTCCCGCTTTCAGCGGGTTCGCGTGCGCCGAGAGCTCCTGCCCCTGCTCAGCGACCTCTCCCCCGGGATCGTCGAAAACCTGAACGCCCTGGCGGACGAGTGTTTGCTGGAGGCCCTGCCTGAGCTGTGGTCCGCTGACGGAACCCGCGTGAGGTTAGGGCGGGCCCAGCGGCTCGAGCTCGCGCGCATGCTGCGGAGTCCGCGGCCTGGGGCGCGCTTGCGGCTCGCAGGGGGACGCGAACTCTGCGTTGACCCTGCCACGCGGCGCATTCGAATCGAGGGCTAGGAGGCGCCCCGGGCGCGGCCGCGAAGCTTCCCGAAACATTTGCGATCCCGCGCGCGTAGCTCCTCGAACGGCGCGTCGACGCTCGGGGGACTAGGTGTGTGCGCTCGTTCGAACGCGGAGCAACGCGGCCTCTCGCGGGCGGCCTTTCAAATGCACACTTAAGGCCTGAGAATCACGAATTTTCTCGGGAGCCCCCATCGACGTCGCGGGGGAAGGGTGGCATGCTTCGAGCGAGATGCTTGCAAAAACTCGTGCATCGAGGTCGTTCGGGTGAAGCAGCCGCACAAGACCCTCCTCCTCTGGGTCGTCCTCATTTTCGCGTTCTTGGCGATTTGGCGTTTCTTGAACGACGCCGACGGTCCGCCGAAACAAGACTATGCGTACAGCGACTTCATGGCGTTGGTGAAAGCGCCACGCGACCAACGACACATCGACGAAGTCAACATCAAGGATCGCGACTACACCTTCGTGATCAAGAACCCCGCGGGCAAAGGTCAGCCCGAGAAGGGGCGTACCGTCGGTCCGACTGAGGACAGCGCGGACGAGCTCTTGAAGAACGGTGTGCGCGTCACCTACCAGCGCGACGACGGCGGCTCGCTGATCACGCCGGTGCTCACCATCCTGCTGCCGATGGTGTTCGTGATCGTGATGTTCTACTTGTTCATGCGGCAGCTCCAAGCGGGCGGCGGCAAGGCGATGAGCTTCGGCAAGAGCCGAGCACGCCTGCTGAGCGAGTCTCAGAACAAAGTCACCTTCGCCGACGTGGCCGGCATCGACGAGGCCAAGGATGAAGTCGAAGAGATCATCGCCTTCCTAAAGGACCCGAAGAAATTCCAGCGCCTCGGCGGTCGTATCCCGAAGGGCGTACTGATGATGGGTCCCCCTGGGACCGGCAAGACTCTACTCGCCCGCGCAATCGCCGGTGAGGCGGGGGTGCCGTTCTTCAGCATTTCCGGGTCGGACTTCGTGGAGATGTTCGTGGGCGTTGGCGCGAGCCGCGTTCGTGATCTGTTCGAACAGGGCAAGAAGCACGCTCCCTGCATCATCTTCATCGATGAGATCGACGCGGTCGGGCGTCACCGTGGTGCTGGGCTCGGCGGCGGCCACGACGAACGCGAGCAGACCCTGAACCAGCTGCTCGTCGAGATGGACGGCTTCGAGTCCAACGAAGGCGTTATCATCATCGCAGCCACCAATCGGCCCGACGTTCTGGATCCCGCCATCTTGCGCCCCGGTCGTTTCGACCGCCGCATTACGGTTCCGCGCCCGGACATCCGGGGCCGCGAGGGGATCTTGGCGGTGCACACCAAGAAGGTGCCGCTTTCGGGGGATGGGGACCTCAACATCCTCTCCGCCGGGACGCCCGGGTTCGTGGGTGCCGATCTCGAGAATCTCGTGAACGAGGCCGCTCTGCTCGCCGCGCGTCAGGACAAGGACGCCGTGTCGATGGAGGACTTCGAGCTCGCCAAGGACAAAGTCCTGATGGGCAGTGAGCGCCGCTCCATGGTGATGAGCGATCAAGAACGGCGGACCGCGGCCTGGCACGAGGCGGGGCACACCATCGTCGGCAAGCTCGTGGAGGGCAACGACTCGGTGCACAAGGTGTCGATCATTCCGCGCGGTGCGGCGCTCGGCGTCACCATGTTCCTGCCAACCGAGGACCGGCATTTGCAAACCCGCCAGCAAGCGTTGGCTCGCATCGCGATGGCGCTCGGCGGGCGCGTCGCAGAAGAAATCGTGTTCAACGAAGTCACGACGGGCGCGCAGGACGACATCAAGCGTGCGACGCGCGTCGCTCGCGCCATGGTCTGCGAGCTCGGGATGAGCGCGAAGCTTGGCCCGGTCGCTTACGGCGAGAACGAAGAGAGCGTCTTCCTCGGCCGAGAGATGACCTCGCGTCGCGAGGACTACTCGGAGGAAACCGCGCGTGAAATCGATCAGGAAGTGCGCGCCATCGTAGAATCCCAGTACCGCATCGCGCGCAACGTGCTCGAGGAAAACCGCGACAAGCTCGATCGCTTGGCGCTCGCTCTGCTCGAACGCGAGACGCTCGACGCGAGCGAGATTGAAGCGACTCTCGCCGGTCGCGAATTGCCTCCGCGCCAGCGCCTGATCATTCCGACCTGGTCGGAGAAGCGGAACCGCGACCGCGGCGAGAAGAAGCGTCCGGCGAGCATCTTCGGCGCTCCAAAGCCAGCGACAAGCTAGCGGTTCAGCGCGACGCGATCGCAACCCCAGGCACGGGCTGCAGCCGACAGGCGGGCTCGTGCCTTCGTGTTTTGAAAGACTCGTTGTCCCGAAGTGCGGGAGCTTTTCGCGTTCTCATTCATTGCGGGCGGCTATCATTTGTTGCGGCTGCTCAGCGTGTTTGAGCATGCGTGCTAGCGTCTCCGACCGATCAGCGCGCACTTCCGAAAAGGCGGCGCGCTCGGTTCACTCTGCAAGAGCCGACACACTTGAAACGCCGATCGGTGCAATCGCGAGGACGCCCCGCGGCTGACCGAGCGAGCGCTCGACCGCCGTCTGTTAGGAGCAACGCACCGTGACTGCCAATTTGCGCGCCGTTACCTACTTAGGCCCTTTGTTCTTGATGAGCGTGCTTGGCAGCGCCAGCTGCAGCAGCACCACGAGGAATTCCGCCGCGACGGGCGGCATGGCGGGGGCTACGGCGGCTGGCGGCACGGCGGGTGCGGGCGCGACTTCGTCTGGAGGGACAGCGGGCTCAGCCTCTGCTTCGGGCGGGGCGCCAGTGATTGGGTTGCCGTCGACGTTGCCCATGCCGCCTGGCGACGCCAGCGTGCCGCGGCCATCCGGCGCGGCAGATAATCTCAAGATCCTCGATTGGGCGGGCTTCAAGTCCGCCGTCACCTATTCGCTAGATGACGCGCAGCCCTCTCAGATTGAGCACTATGCCGAGCTTCAGGCGACCGGCGTGCGCATGACCTTCTTCGTCACCACCGGCAACGCCAACGGCAACGCGGCCGTCAATTCCACGTTCACGCAGGCGGTGCTGGACGGCCACGAGATGGGCAATCACACGGTGCACCATTGCCACTCGGACTTGTCCGGCTGTTCTACGGGCTCGGCGCTGAGCCTGGACGTCGAGCTCGACGCTTGCTCGACCTACATCACCGAGCATTTCGGGCAGCCCGCGGTGTGGACTGCGGCGAGCCCCTACGGAGACACCGGCTACGACAAGCCCGATCAGTCCCGCGTCTTCCTGAATCGCGGTGTGCAGAGCGGTAGCATTGGAGCCAATGACGCCAGTGACCCGTTCAACCTGCCGGTGCACGCTGCAGTCGACGGCGAAAGCGTGGCGAGCTTCAACACCGTCATCGACTCCAGCAATTCCGCTGGAAAATGGCTGATTTTCCTGATCCACACGCTCGCGCCGACCGCCGCCATCTGGTACGCGCCGATCGACATATCCGTCGTTACCGAGAGCGTCAGCCACGCCCAATCGCTCGACGGCGTCTGGATCGACTCCATGGTCAATGTGGGCGCCTATTGGCGGGCACAGAAGATCGTGTCGTCCGTCACCTCGACCCACTCGGGAGACAGCGAAACCTGGTCGTGGTCGCTGCCGGCGCACTTCCCGGGTGGCAGATACCTGAGAGTGATCGTCGATGGCGGCACTCTCTCTCAAGCTGGCACTTCGCTCCCTTGGGACTCGCACGGCTACTATGAAGTCGCCCTCGACGCCGGCGAGATGACGTTGTCGCCATAGAGCCGTGCCGCGCGCCGGCCCGGTGCGCGCCACCACGAGCCCAGACCCAAAGAACATCGGACGGGAACGACCCGGTGTAGAGTGGCGTGTGAACTTCGCCCCTTCGAGCCGATCCCGCCTGACGCGCCGCGACCTGCCGCGATTCGAGGGCGATACGCTCTTCAGTCGGATTGGCCGTTGTTTGTGCGAAGCGGAGTGCATCCCGCGCAAAGAGTTCTTCGAAGCTTGGGAGGTCGCGCGGCGCGCGCGGCGGCGCTTTCGAGGAGGGCGCGTGCTGGATTTGGCGTGCGGTCACGCGCTGGTCGCTCAGTTGATGCTCTTGCTCGACGACTCGTCGCAGGAGGCGCTCGCCGTGGACGTCAAGTTGCCCCCGAGCGCTTCTCGGGTCGCAGCAGGCTTGAGTTTGGCTTGGCCGCGCTTGGCGGGGCGCGTGGCGCTTTGCGAAGCGCGTCTCGATAGCGTGGCGACGTCTCGCAGCGACGTGGTGGTTTCGTGTCACGCCTGCGGGTCCCTCACTGATGACGTGCTCGACCGAGCCATTCAGGCGCGAGCCAGAGTTGCGGTGTTGCCTTGCTGTCAGTCGGCGGGCAGCTGCGACGCAGGCGCTCTCGAGGGTTGGCTAGACCCCGCGCTCGCCGTCGATGTGACGCGCGTCGCAAAGCTACGGGCCGCGGGCTACCGCGTCCATACGCAAACGATCCCAGCCTCGATCACCAGCAAGAACCGACTCTTGCTCGCGGAGCCTTGCTGAGTCTGGCGCCGCGTCGGCGCTCGGCTGCCGCGGAGCTGGCCCATATCAGGCGTCAGCGCGCGCTCAATACTGCGTGTAATCCAGGAAATTCCCGGTCAGCATGAGCAGCGACATCATGGTCCACGACTCGTCGTAATATTGCCCACCGCACCACATGTTGTTCTTGCGGACTAGGCCATAGACGTCGTTCACGAAGCTCTGGTACGTGCCCGCGTGCATGGCGCCGACGCCGGCCGGGCCAATGAACGCGGCAGAGAGGCCGCCGTAGGTGGAGGGGTACTGCGCGTTCGCCGTGCCGTTCAGCTGGTAACCGTCGACGATCTTGCTGGCGCCAATCCCGCTGAAAAATTGGCTCGTCTTCCCGACGTAGCTGACCGCGCGCGCGTCTGCCGACCAACAGGCGTCGAGGCCAATTCGAAACGGCGTGCGGCAGGAGTCGTACTGGTAGGTGAAAGCCAGCGGGCTCTGACCGCGACCCACCGCGGCTTGCGTGCCGTTAGCCTGCGAAAACGCTGGAACCAGCCCGTTGCTTTGGTTTCCGTTGGTCGCGTTCAGATTGTTGCCGATCACGGTGTAGATGTAGTCGACGACATCCTTGCCCCAGCGCGCCTCGCCGCTCACGGTGCTGAACACGCGGTAATACGCGGGCGCAAAGTAGGAAATGTTGAGGCTGGTGTCGTCGCCCCAACTCGACCCATTCTTGGGCAAACGGTTGTTGTTGATTTCGTATTTCCAGATGTCGCCGAGCATCTGTTTGGCGGTATCGAGGTAGCTCTTCGAAAGTGCGCCTTGGCCGCCCCACTGACGATCCGCCATGACGAGTGCCCACGCCATGTCTTCGTCGGCGTCGGTGGCCGCTCCGTTCCCGTCTTGTCCGCCGGTTGCGGCGGTCGACACGTTTCCGTCGGAGAGGATGTACCAGTTCATCAGCAAGGTCGGCGCCGTACCGGTGGCGGGCGGCGTCGCGCGATAGGTCCACGTATGGGCGAGTTCGTAGCGCCACAGGTCGTCGAACAGCGCCTGGTCGTCCATGTAGACGGCGATGATCATGCCGTAGCCGATGCCTTCGGACACGGTCGAGTTCACTTGCAGCCCGGGCTCGGCCGGTCGTTTCACGCGTCGAAATCCACCGGCACCATCGGAGGTGACGAGGTCGGCTTTCCACGCTTTGTAGACGTCGAGCACGTCTTGGTTGCTGTAACCCGCTGGGTAGATGCAATGCGCGCTCTCGCGGTTTTGCGGGAACGGAAACTTGGAAGTCGCACTCGGTGGCGTTGGCCCACGATCGTTGCCGCTGCCGCCGCTCGCAGTCCCCCCGCTGCTCATGCCTCCCGCGCCTTGTCCG
>JAEUAF010000020.1 GCA_019695485.1 Sorangium sp. | reverse complement strand
CTGACAAGGATGGTTCTTCAGCGCGGTGGCCGCGACCCGTTGAAGCGTTGCATTGCGGCGCACTTGACGCTCGCGCAGTCAGGGTTGCCGTTGGTGGCGGGGGCATAGGTGACGGTGCCGGTGAGGGTGTCGCCGCTCAGCGTTGCCGCTATGGTGCCATTCAGCGTGTAGGTGCAGTTGCCGTCGTGGAGGGCGGTGGTTCCGTACGCCACGAGGTTTACGCTGTTGCCGCTGACGGTGCCTTTGAATTGCGCGGTGCCGAGGCGCAGCGCCAGCGCCACGGCGGCTAGGCCTTGCACATCGGCGGTCGCATTCTTGCCGTCTTGGGTGATGACGATTGGGATGTTGGTGTTCATCTCGCCTTGGTTCCAATCGAAGCTGCAGGTGCTGGCGTCGTTGGTGATGTTCACGGCGTAGGTGCCCGACACATCCGCAGGTGTCGTGTCGCTGCTACCGCAGCCCAACGTGGCACCCAGCGCGCTCAGTGCAGTCGCCACGACGCTGCTGCGGAAGCTCAATGCTCGAGTCCTGCTATCACTCATTTGCGATCGCAATCCCATCATGGGCCGAGCTTGCCAGAATGCCTCGGCGCATGCAGCAAGTGCGTCGCGGTGTGGACATCCGTGGGCGTGCGCGTTTGTCGCACCTCGCGCACCGTGAACGAGCGCCCCCTAGGTTCCTCGGGGTTGGCGAGAGCCGAGGAGGTTTGCGTAGAGCGTTGCATGCTGCTGGGCGCTCTGCTGCCAGCTCTGCGCTTCGCAGAGGGCCGCCGCACGGGCCTCGTACTCCTGCGTGAGCGCGGGATCGGCGAGCAGCCTGCGGAGCGCAGGCGCAAGGGGGCCTTCGAGTGTCCGAACGGCAGAGCGCACGTCGTCGAAGATCGGTGCCCTTGAAACCGCCACCGGGCGCCCGGCACCGAGCGCTGTGCGCACGGCGCCGCTTGCGCCTTGAGAGCCCCCGCGGCGGTAGTTGAGCACGATCCAGTCAGCCGCTTGCAGCTCCTGGATCGTGCGCGCTTCGCTCGTGAAGGCTCCGCTCAAATGCACGCAATCAGTGAGGTCGAGCGCGGCAATTTCACTCTTTAGCGAGTCGAAATAGCGGCGTGACTCAGCTGACGATGCCACGGCGCCCGCGATCCAATACTCGAGCTTCGGTAGGCTCCGGCGGAGCTCCGCGACCGCGTGCAGCGTTTCAGTGACCCCTTTGTCCGGCACCAGAAAGCCAAAGTGGGTGAGGACCATCGCGTCTTCGTCGAGGCCGATCGCGTGGCGTGCCTCCGCGCGCGATTGGGTCGGGTGTTTGGCGATGCCGTGCGCAATCAGCTGGCTGGGTGTTTTGCCGAGCTCCCGTTGGTGCTCTGCCGTGTGCACTATCAGCGTAGCGTGGCGCAGCGCTCGCGCGAAGCGCCACAGTTTGAAGTTGCGACCGAGTGAGCCGCCGGCACGTCCGTGCAGCGTGGCGACGAGCGGGATCCCGGCCCGCTCGAGCAGCCAGCCCAGGTTGAAGAGTAGCCGCGACGAGAACAGGCCGAGGTTTACTTGGGCGTGCACGAGGTCACAGCGCGCCGCGCGGATCTCGCGAAATAAACGGAGCGCTTCGAAGCCGAACGCGCGGTTTCTGTGCCACAATCTGCGGGGCTGCTCACCCCATCCCAGGTCCCCCGCGGCCAGCCGAGGCGCAAAGACTTCGACCTCGACGCCCTGCGAGGTCAGGGCGGGAACCAGGGCTTCCGAATAGGTCGCGATGCCGCAACGCTCGTGGAATGTCGAGAGCAGCGCCACGCGCATTCAACGCCTCGCTTTCACGCTTGTGGCGCCTGGCTCGGGCTCAGGCGCTCGAAACGCAGCGAGCGCGGCTGACAGAGATTCGCCATCTCGAATGGCGCGCGCCGCGCTCTCGTAGGCACCGAGCACGCGGTCCCAAGTGTAGTGCTCGCTGACGTAGCGCTTGCCAAGCGCCCCCATCGTGGCTCGCTCGGCGGCCGAGCGAAGTCGAGCGAGCAGCGTGGCCGCGCCTGCTTCGGGCCTCCCGAAATCGATTTCAAAGCCACCCCCCGAGCGCAAACACTGCCCGACCGTCACGTCGCAGCCGGCGTTCACGACGACTGGGCGCTCTGCTGCCCAGGCCTCGAGCAGCACGAGCGAGAGGCTCTCGGTGCGTGAGGGGTTGAGCAGCGCTGTCGCGCGCCGCATGAGCTGCCAGCGCTCGGCTTCACTGACGAAGCCGAGCCCGAGCGCGTTCGGGAGATCTGAGAAGTGCCGAGCGCGCTCGCCCACCAACAGCAGTTTCAGCCTAGAAAAAGGCACGACTTCGCCTGATTCGAGCTCGATGGTCTCGCGCCCGGCGCGCGCCATCAGCGCTCGCCACACCGGCAACAGGGGTCTCGCTTTGCCCATTCTGCCGAGACAGAGCAGATAGGGATCGTCGGTTGGCGCTCTGAAGCTTCGATCGAGCGGGGGTGCCGGATCGCGGCCGACCGCGACGATTGTTCCGAGAGGCGTCTTGGGCGCGGCAATTTGCGCGATGCGCCGCCATTCTTCCTCGGTATTGGCGAACACGAGGCGCGCCGCGCCGAGCGTCTGTCGGGCGAGCTTAGTGCGAGTAATAGGTTCGTCGTGCACCAGCGGCACCAGCGCGCTGCGCGCCGCGACTCGAGGCAGGAGCTCTTGCATGGGCTGATACAGCCAAGAAAATAGCACGCTGAGATCGCGCGCCTCAGCCTGGCTGCTCGCCGCCGCGACGAGCTCTGGAACCGTTGGGCCTTGCAGCGCAGACCAGGCGCGGCCGAGCTCCGCACTAAAGGGCATCGCGCAGGTAAAGCTCTTCATGGCCTCGTCGAAGGGCCGCACTCGTCCGCGCCGCACGCGGAACCGCTGCACTTCGACGTTGCCGTCGCGAAAGGTACCGGCGGGCAATTCGTTGGCCCAGCTCTCGTGGTGTGTGGCGCAGGTGGTGAGCACGCGCACGTCATGCCCGCGCGCGGCCAGCCGTGTGGCCACGTCGCGCGCGTGCGCCTCTGCGCCACCCAGCACCTCTTCGCCGTAGCGCAGTACGACGAAGTTGAAGCGGAGCGGAGCCTCTGGGATGGGCGTCCGCTCCACGTCTGTTTCCCGCGATCGCGAGGCTAGCTCAGCGCTTCGACGATGGTGTCGCCCATGGCGCCGGTCGAGAGCGGCTTGTCCCCGCCGAGATCCTTGGTGCGCGCGCCCTTGGCGAGCGCGTGCTCGACGGCGGCCTCCACGGCGGCGGCTTCGCGCTCGAGGCCGAGGCTGTGACGCAGCAGCATGGCAGCGCTCAAGATGGTGCCGACCGGGTTGGCAATGCCCTTGCCGGCGATGTCCGGCGCCGAACCGTGGATCGGCTCGTAGAGCCCGAGCTTGCCCTCGCCGAGCGATGCGCTTGGCAGCATGCCGAGCGAGCCGGTGAGCACCGCAGCTTCGTCGGAGAGGATGTCGCCGAACATGTTCTCGGTGACCATCACGTCGAAGCTGCCCGGAGCCGTTACCAAGCGCATGGCGCAGGAATCGACGAGCTGATGCTCGAGCGCGACGTCCGGGAATTCCTTGCCGAGCTCGGTCGCGATTTGGCGCCATAGGCGCGAAGTCTCGATCACGTTGGCCTTGTCGACCGAGGTGAGCTTCTTCTTGCGACCGCGCGCCAGCGTGAAGCCGAGCTTGACGATGCGACGAATCTCGAAATCCACGTACTCGAGCGTGTCGAAGGCGCGCACTCCGCGGTCGGTCTGCTCGCGGCCCTGTTTGCCGAAATAGAGACCACCGGTGAGCTCGCGCAGCACCAATAGATTGACGCCGGCAATGCGCTCAGGCTTCAGGGGCGACGACGCGATGAGCTCGGGGTAGCTCTTCACGGGGCGCAGATTCGCGTAGAGGCCGAGCCCCTGTCGAATCGCGAGCAGGCCCTTCTCGGGGCGCGTTTTGGCGTTGGGGTCGTCCCACTTGGGGCCGCCGACGGCGCCGAGCAGCACGGCATCGGCCGCCTTGCACGCGGTGAGCGTGGCGGGCGGCAGCGGATCGCCGGTTTCGTCGATGGCGATGCCACCGATCAGGTGCGACGCGTAGCTCAGCTGATGTGAGAACTTCGCGGACACCGCGTCCAAGACTTTGCGCGCTTCGGCGACGACTTCCGGACCGACGCCGTCACCAGGGAGAAGAACGATGCTGGCTTTCATGGAAAAACTCTGGATTTCATCAAGGGGTTTCGCGCGCGGAGCCTGCCTCAGTCCGCAGAGGAGCGGAAGGGGGAGATTCGCTCGGCCGGGCACGTCCGCGAACACTGGCGGGGACGGGCTCGCTGGGCGGCACGGCGCCCGACAAGAGCAGTCCATACTCGATCGAGTCGACCAGCGCGTCGAGTGAGGCCTCGATGATGTTTGGGGAAGCCCCCACGGTGCTCCAGGTACCGTGCTCGCCGCGGCCGTCGATCAGCACGCGCGTCACGGCCTCGGTGCCGGCGGCGCCGTCCAAAATGCGCACTTTGTAGTCCGCGAGGTGCAGCGTCGCGAGCATCGGATAAGCCGGGGTGAGCGCCTTGCGGAGCGCGGCATCGAGCGCGCCGACCGGACCGTTACCCTCGGCAGCGGTGTGTAAGACCTGCGCCCCAACGGCGAGCTTCACGACGGCTTCCGCGAAGGTCTCTGATTGCTGTCGCTTGCCGACTTGCACCTGATAGTCGAGCACCTCGAAGAGCGGTTGATAGCCGGCGCCGCGCCGCTTCAAGAGCAGCGCGATCGAGCCCTCGGCGCTCTCGTAGGATAGGCCGCGTGATTCGGCGTCCTTGATATCTTTGAGCGCGTCGAGCTCTACACCTCGGTCGACATCGACCCCGAGCTCTTCGGCCTTGGAGAGCACGTTGCCGCGCCCCGAGAGCTCGCTCACCACGACGCGCATCTGATTTCCCACCAGGCTCGGCTCGATGTGCTGGTAGCTCTCGGCGTGGCGGCGCATGGCGGCCACGTGCACGCCGCCCTTGTGCGCGAACGCGCTGCGACCGACGTAGGCGGTCTGTGGCGCCAAGGCCACGTTGGCGACGTCCGCCACCCAGCGCGACAGCTCGGAGACTTCAGCGAGCCGGCCTTCGGGTAGACCGCGCACGCCGAGCTTTAGCTCCAAATTGGGCAAGATTACGCTCAAGTTCGCGTTTCCGCAGCGCTCGCCGTAGCCGTTGATCGTGCCCTGCACGTGGCGGGCACCGGCGCGCACCGCGGCCAGGCTATTTGCGACGGCGGTGCCGCTGTCGTCGTGCGCGTGAATGCCGATGTGCGTATTCGGCAAGACGCGCGTGACCTCGCGCACGATACCCTCGACGTCCCAGGGTAGGCTGCCGCCATTGGTGTCGCACAGCGTGACGACTTGGGCTCCGCCGCGCACGGCAGCGTGCAGCGTTTCGAGCGCGTAACCGGCGTCGGCCGCGTAGCCGTCGAAGAAATGCTCGGCGTCGTAGATGACCGTTTTCCGGGACGCGCAGAGGAAGGCGACCGACTCCTCGATCATCGCCAGGTTCTGATCGAGCGTGGTGCAAAGCACGTGGGTCACGTGCAAGACCCATGATTTGCCGAAGATCGTGCAGACTTCGGTGCCCGCTTGCAGCAGCGCCCGTAAATTCGGATCGTCCTCGGGGGCGAGCCCGGCGCGCCGCGTCGAGCCGAAGGCGGCGATCTTGCTGTGCACGAAGTCGCGCTCGCGCACTCGCGCGAAGAACTCCTCGTCCTTCGGATTCGAGCCGGGCCAGCCGCCCTCGATATATGTCACTCCGAAGGCGTCGAGGCGCGCGGCAATCCTGAGCTTGTCTTCGAGAGTGAACGAGATGCCCTCGCCTTGAGAGCCATCGCGCAACGTCGTGTCGTAGATTTCGACTGGTGTCATCGGGGAGGGGAGGGGCTCCGACTGGGCTCGGTGAGGAACGCGCCGAGCGTTTACTCGGCGGCGCCCGGCGGCGCGTTGTCGGGCTTGCTGGGGGTTTTCACCCCGCGGTCATAGGTGCCGAGCGACGCCAGTAAGCGATTGAGCGCGCTCAGATAAGCCTTGGTACTGGCGACGACGACGTCGGTGTCGGCCGCGTTGCCGTGGAATACGGCGGCATGGCCACTGCCGTGCTGGGGATTGAGGCGCCCTTCGCTGGCGGCGCGGACGCGCACGCTGGCGTGACCGAGCGCGTCGATGCCTTCGGTCACCGCGTTAATCGTGTACTCGAGGAGCTCGCTTGGAGCCGTCACGATCTCGTCGATCGCCTTGAACGCAGCGTGGACGGGCCCTGTACCCACGGCCGCGCGGGTGCGACACTCGCCGTCCGGACACGCCAAGCGCACGGTTGCGGTGGGCATGCCATTCGAACCACAGGTGACCTGGACCGCGTCGAGCGAGAAGTACTCACGCCCTCGTCCAATCTCGGAGGCGGCGAGCGCTTCGAGATCGGCGTCGGTGATGCGCTTCTTGCGGTCAGCGAGATGCTTGAAGCGATTGAAGGCGGCCTCGAGCGCCTCGCCTTCCAGCGCCGTGCCGAGCTCGCGCAAGCGCACCGCGAAGGCGTGGCGCCCCGAGTGCTTGCCGAGCACCAGCAGCGTCTTGCTGGCGCCGACTGTCTCGGGCCGCATGATCTCGTAGGTTTCCTGGTGCTTCAGCATGCCGTCTTGGTGAATGCCGGACTCGTGCGCGAAGGCATTGGCGCCCACCACGGCTTTGTTCGGCTGAACCACCATGCCAGTGCGCAAGCTCACGAGCTTACTCGTGCGCACGAGCTGCGTCGTGTCGATGCCCGTGTTGAGACCAATCAAGGGATGCCGCGTGTGCAGCGCCATCACGACTTCTTCGAGCGAAGTGTTGCCGGCGCGCTCGCCGATGCCGTTGATGGTGACTTCGGCCTGTCGCGCTCCGGCGCGGATCCCAGCCAGCGCGTTGGCCGTCGCCAGCCCGAGATCGTTGTGGCAGTGCACGGAAATCACGACCTTGTCGACGCCCGGCACGTTCTTGACGATTCCCGCGATCATCGCGCCGAACTCGTCAGGTAACGTGTAGCCGACGGTGTCAGGGATGTTCAGCGTGGTGGCTCCGGCCGCGATCGCGACCTTCAGCACCTCGTACAGGAATTCCGGTTCGGTGCGCCCGGCGTCTTCCGGCGAAAACTCGACGTCGTCGCACAGGCTGCGCGCGAAGGTCACCATCTCGCTCGTGCGCGCGAGCACCTGCTCCTTCGACATGCGCAGCTTGTGCTCGCGGTGAATCGGACTCGTCGCGAGAAAGGTGTGGATGCGCGGATGTTTCGCGACTCGAATCGCGTCGTACGCGGTCTGGATGTCCGGGCGCGTTGCGCGCGCCAGCCCGCACACGATGGGCGGCTCGCTTTGAGGCCGACCGGACACCGGCTGCACGCCGACGGTCTCGGCGATGCGTCGCACGGCGTCGAAGTCATCCTGCGACGCACAGGGGAATCCGGCCTCGATCACGTCCACGCCGAGGCGCGCGAGCGCCCGCGCTACCTCGAGCTTCTCGTCAGCGGTGAGCGTCGCGCCGGGCGATTGCTCGCCGTCGCGCAGCGTGGTGTCGAAGATGCGAACGTAGTCGGGAGCGGGATGCGGGATCATGGCGGGAGCTCGGGGTAGTGGGTTCTGCCTTCCGGGTGGGATTAGGCGACGCTGAGGTCGCGCAGGCTCTGCGGATCGTTGAGGGCGCTGGCGGCGGCGCCGCGCGGGCCGCGGCTCATGGCCACCGTGCCCGTCTGAACCATCTCGGAAATGCCGAATGGCTGCAGGATCGCGACCAGGCCGTCAATCTTGTCCTGCGTGCCGGTGGTCTCGACGATCAACGTCTCGGGGCCGACGTCGACGGCGCGGGCGCGAAACACCTCGCAGAGCTGCAACACTTCGGCGCGTTTGTCGGGGCCCACCGTGACTTTGATCAGCGCGAGATCGCGCGACACGCTCGCCTTGTGCGTGATGTCCTCCACGCTGAGCACGTTCACCATCTTGTAGAGGTTGGCTTCGACGCGCAGCGCCATGTCGTCGTCCGCCTCGATGCGGAACGTCATGCGCGAGACGCCGGCCTCGTGCGTGCGGCCGACGTTGAGCGACACGATGTTGTAATTCCGTCGGCGAAATAGCGAAGAAATCCGGTTCAGGACCCCGGGGCGGTCCTCCACGTAAGCCACGAACGTGCGCATGGTTTGGCTGGTCGTCATGGGTCTTTCCCCGTCTCGAAAATCGGGTTGTGTTTGGCCTCGGGCATCGGGCGCCGAATCATGTTGTCGAGGTCTGCGCCGGCGGGCACCATCGGGTACACGCTGTCCTCTTGCTCGACGCGGAAATCGATGATGGTGGTTTCTTTGTTGGCTCGCGCTTGCTCGACGGCGCTCTGAACCTCTTCGCGGCGAGTGACGCGAATGCCCTTGAGATCGTGCGCATCGGCGAGCTTCACGAAATCCGGGCTCTTGATCGGCGTCGCGACGTAGCGGCCGCCGTAGAAGAACTGCTGCCACTGGCGCACCATGCCAAGGTAGCCGTTGTTGATGACGGCGATGTTCACCTTGATGTTCTCCTGCGCGCAGGTGGCAAGCTCACAGGCTGTCATCTGGAAGCCGCCGTCGCCGGCGACCACCCAGATTTCCTCCTCCGGACAAGCAAAGCGCGCGCCCATGGCGGCTGGCAGCGCGAAGCCCATCGTGCCGAGGCCGCCCGAAGTCAGCAGCTTTCGAGGGTGATCGTGCTTGTAATACTGGGCTTCCCACATCTGATGTTGCCCGACGTCGGTCACCACCAAAGCGCTGCCTTGCGTGTAGCGCCAGAGGTCGTGAATCACGTGGGCCGCGAACAGCCGGCCACTGTCGGGCAATTCGCGGATGTCGCGCACCGCGCTGTCGCCCTTGAGCGCTTCGATGTGGTCGACCCAGCTGTCGATGCTGAGCTTTTCCGCGTGCGGTACGAGTAGGCGCAGCGTCTCGCGCAAATCTCCGAGCAGCGCCAAGTCGACCTTCACGTTCTTGTTGATCTCGGCGGGATCGAGCTCGAAGTGGATCTTCTTGGCGTGTGGCGCATAGGTCTTCAGGTTGCCGGTGACGCGGTCGTCGAAGCGCATGCCGAGCGCCAGGATCAGGTCCGCTTCCTGGATCGCCGTGTTGACCCAAGCCTCACCGTGCATTCCCATCATGCCCAGGCTGCGCGGATGCGAAGCCGGGAAGCCCCCGAGCCCGAGCAAAGTGAGCGCCACTGGGATGTTGGTGCGCTGCACGAGTTCGAGCAGAAGCGCGGTGGCATTCGCCTTGATCACGCCGTGACCGCAGAAAATCATGGGCCGCTTGGCGTGCTTCATCATCTCGAGCGCGCGCTCGATTTCCTCGGGCAAAGGGTGATTTTCCGGGCGATAACCGGGCAAGCGAATCGGCGAAGCGTCGTAGCGGTGCTCGGTGTTCGCGTTTTGCGCGTCCTTGGTGATGTCGACCAGCACGGGACCGGGCCGCCCCGAGCTCGCGATGTAGAACGCCTGCCGAATCGTGGGCATGATGTCTTCCACGCGGCTCACCAAGAAGTTGTGCTTGGTGATGGGCAGCGTGATGCCGGTGATGTCAGTCTCTTGGAAGGCGTCGCTGCCGATCAGCGTGGAGGCCACCTGTCCCGTGACGCACACGATGGGGATTGAATCCATCATGGCGTTGGCGATGCCGGTGACCAGATTGGTCGCGCCGGGGCCGGAGGTGGCGACGCACACGCCCACGCGACCCGAGGCGCGCGCGAAGCCATCCGCCATGTGGGCGGCGCCTTGTTCGTGACGCACCAGAATGTGACGCAGCCCCGGAAAATCCGGCAGCGCATCGTAAGCCGGCATGATCGCGCCACCTGGGTAGCCGAATACGACGTTGACCCCCTCGTTGATGAGCGTGTCCCAGATGATCTGCGAGCCGGTGAGGCGGCGCGCTTCAGTGCGCGCTGGGGTGCCGATTGGGATGTTGGTGACGGATGCAGCCACGGTATCGTCTCCTCTGAGGGGTTTTCGGAGTGCGTGCTGAAGGAAGGAATGTTGGCAGGGGCTAGAAAACGAAAAACCCCCGGACCTTTTGGGTGCGGGGGCCGAAGTCTGTGGGATATCTTCCGACTCAGACGGCCGCCGCACCCGGGCCAATAAGTAGCCCGAGGACGACGAGTCCCACGACCACACCAACGAAGCTCACGCCGGAATCCGCGGCGGGCAAGTTGGGGTTGCTGGGGAGGCGGGCCATCTAGGTGCGGCTTACTCTTCTCTTGTCCCATCATTCAGTCAAGTGTGTTCTGCCCGGTTGCATGATTTTTGCGGTGCTTCGCAGCAGCGCTCTCGGCGTTCAGATCCTCATGGGTCATTGCGGCGGGTGGGCTGTCTACAGCACGAGCGGACGCCCTTCATTTTCTTCGGGAAAGACCGCTTCGGGGTCAGCGTGACCAGATTTCTCCTTCAGGCTTCAATTGCCCGCGCTGCCTTGCGCGGCCCAGGTCGAACGGCCGAATTCTCTGACGCGCTCGCGCTCGATGGTCGGCCCCTAGCGGACGCCCCGGGATGCCAGTAAAGGAATGACGCTATGGGTCAGGTCGAAAAACGTCAGGATCTTGAGCGCGTCCTCGCCAGCGCGACGGACAAGCCTCATGTGATCCTGCTCTGGGGTCACCCAGATCCCGACGCGATTGGTAGCGCGATGGCCCACAAGCGGCTCTGCGAGCGATTGGGTGCTTCAGCCACCATCGCGCATGTGCTGCCAGTGTCGCGGGCGGAGAACCGAGCGCTCGTGAAGCTGCTCAGCGTGCCGATGCTGCGAATCTCTGAAGGGGCCGAGCTCGAGCAATTCGGCTACCTGTCGCTGGTGGACGCGAGCGCGAGTGAAGCTTCGATCCGCATTCCGGAATCTCTCAAGCTGCTCACCGTCGTCGATCACCATCGCCCCGCGGCGGTGCCCAAGGCCGAGTTCGTGGACATTCGCCACGATGTCTGTTCGACCTGCACGATCTACGCAGACTACGCCGAGCGCGGCCTCGCCCCCTTTGGAGCCGATGGCAACGACGATTCCGCGGTCGCGACGGCGATGTTTTTCGGCATTCAGACCAACACGGACGACTTCACGCTGGCTACACCGGCGGATTATCGGGCAGCGGCATACATCAAGCCGTTCTGTGACGCGGAGACGCTCAGTCGGGTCGGTCGTCGAACGCTGACCGCGGAGTCGATGGAGGCCGTGGGCCGCGCGCTCTCCGACCTCGAGGTGATTCGCGATTTCGCGATTGCCGGGGTCGGCCGAGTCTCCGCGAACAATCGTGATGCCATCCCGATGGCCGCCGACTTCATCCTGCGGCGTGAAGACATCGACACCGCAATTGTCTACGGAATCGTGGAAGACCGGATCGACGGCTCGCTGCGCACGCGCCGCGCGAGCGTCGATCCCGCGACTTTCATGCAGGCGGCCTTTGGCGAAGACGCCTCGGGGCGCCCCTACGGCGGCGGGCGCGCCGACATGGGAGGCTTTCGCATTCCCTTGGGGATGCTCGGCGAGTGCGAGGACGAGGAGGGTCTTTGGAGACTCGTCCGCCAGACAGTTTACAAGCGCGTTTCGCGCGTCGTTCCCGAGCTTGAAAAGAAGCGCGGCGAGCAGCGCAGCAAATCGGACTAGCGCCCGAGGGTTATGTTTCCGCTCTGCCCACTAAGCGGCGGGCCGCGCGAAACGCCGTGAATTCAGCGGACTCGATCTGGAACGTTGTTGCTCGACCCTCCACACGCGATCGCTGGGCATCGCTAGCGCCGAGCTTGCTCGCTGCAGCTGGGTGTCCCGCCTTTTCTGGCCTGATCGTAACAGTCGAACGTGCCGCCGCCGAGTGTCGGCCGTCCGTTCGCTCAAGGTGACAGCTTGGTAATCGGCGTGCCCCACCCCTTCCGAGCGTTGACAGCTTCGACCCTCACAGCGAAGCTCTCCTCACCTTGCGCACCGGTGTCGGCGGAAACCCCGTTCCACCTGACGCCTGCGTCGGGCGGCAGAGGCGGAAACGAAGAGGGAAACCATGACGCAGGCGGGAGCCGTACTAGTTGTTGACGATGACGAGGCCGTGGCGAGTTCTCTATCGCGAGCCTTGTCGGCCCTGGGTTGGTCCGTTGAAATTGCCGCCGATGGCGTCTCCGCGTTGAGTCTCCTCTCGGAGCGCACCTTCGACGCGCTGGTGATTGACCTGATGCTGCCCCAGGCGGATGGGCTGTCCGTAATGCAGCGGCTGTCCCAGAAGCCGCCGAGCACGCGCCCGGTTGCGATTCTGGTATCGGCGCACTTGGATATCCCGACCACGGTCAGAGCCGTGCGGGCTGGCGCCGCGGACGTCCTCGAAAAGCCCGTAGTGCCGGTTGAGCTCGACCAGCGACTTCGCGCAGCTCTCATCGAGCGCGCGCGTCAGTCGCAGCCCGAACCCGAATCGGTGGATTCGCTGCGTCCGAGCGAGCCGCTGCGCGTCTTCGAACGCCGCGTGATCGAGCAGGCTTGGGTCGACTCGGAGCGGAACCTGAGCGCCGCGGCTCGGCGCCTCGGATTGCCCCGGACCACGCTCCGCGATCGACTGCGGAAGTACGGGCTCCGCTAGGTCGCCCGGCAAACCAACACGATAGGGTTGGCGCGTCTCGGCCGGCCTTCAGTGGATGGGGACTCTGGAGCGCTCGATTCCGGAGCGGCTCTTCTC
>JAEUAF010000851.1 GCA_019695485.1 Sorangium sp. | reverse complement strand
GGTCGTGCCCGTCACCGCGGGAGGGGAGCACACATCTGTCCCGCAGACCTCGAAGACTTCGCCCTCGACGGGTAAGCCTTCGACATCGAGCAGCGTTGCGCTGACCTCCGCCACCTGCTGCGGGTCACTCGGCATCGAGTAGCCCGGACCGGCATCGCACTTGGCTTTGCCTCCAGAACCCATCCCCGAAATGTTGCTGGAGCCGGCGTTGCCGCCGGTACCTCCGCTCGCGTCGTTCGACTGGATCGACTCACTCGAGCACGCGATCGCCCAGGCGGAGAACGCGATGAGGGTCGCGGTCTTCAACGCGTTGGGCGCGGCGACAAATGGGAGCGCTTGACTTGGGTGAGGGGCTCGGCGCACCGGCCGAGTATAGCCTCGCCCCCGGTTGCAGGCATCAACGCCCGCTGCCTAGAACGTGGCGCCCAAGTACAGGCGCAGGATTTGAGCGCTCGAAACGTCGCCGCCCGCGGCCGCGGCAGGCGACGCCGAGGGATAGCCTAGGCCCGCCATTGGGAACAAAATCCCGTATTCGAGCCGCGCGAAGAAACCGCCCATGCGGTTCGGATCGTCATTGAGGGCGCCGTCCTTCGACTGGAAGTAAACGGAGCCGTTCAGCTCGATGCCGAGATCACGCGCGTGGCCCGGCGACTGAATGAACTGACTGGCGCGGGACCAGATCCCCGCGACAGAGCCGCCCAAACGCTGACCGGTGGTGTCTCGCAGGAAGTCGTACGAGAGGCTCGGCCGGAAGTAATAGGTGCCCTGCACGCGCGTCAGGATGTGGCGGTATAGGATCTGGTCGATCCGGTAGGCAGGATTGAAGCGGAAGGTCGACAGCGTGCGGTCGTTGCTGCGAGGGACTTGACCGAACGCCGCGTTGTTGGCCGCCGTTGGCGACAAGCCGTCCACGTCGGGGTCGCCCTCGGCCCAACCGGTGCCGAAGCCCAGGCGGAGCTTGTTTTCGACGAGCCGTTGCTCAAGTTCCGAAACGAAGCCCCAGGAGGCCAGCGTGTAGCGGTCGTTCTTGGTCGGATCGCCGCTCGATGGGTTGGCGAGCGAGCCCTGAATCGTGGCCGCCTCGACCTCGAAGCGGAACTGCTTATAGAGGAGCTGAACCCACAGATCGGGCAAGTAGTAGTGAGCGTCGCGACGCACATACGGCGAATTCGCGGTGTTGGTGAGACCGCAATTGAGAGACGCTGCATTGGCCGCGGTGCAGGCGCCGGCGCCGCTCGCGTCGAGCAGCTGCTTTCGATAGGTGAGCTGCAAGCCGCCGTTCAGCACCAGCTCGCCGCGCTTCAGCGCAAGGCGCGTGAGCTCCGGACTCTTCTTGCGGACGACGCTCAGCACGTACTGGTCGACGTCGTCGAGTTGGGCAAGATCGTAGGGCTGCGCTGCCGGGCTGCTGATGGTGTCGCTGGTGGCGCCTTCGTTCGGAAAGTCCCAAGCGCCCGAGATGTAGAGCTCGAGTGGTTTGATTCCGGCGATGAACTGCAGCCGATCGATGGTCGACTGATAGTCGTCGTCGTAGCCGTCGCCGGCATTGTTGACCATGCCGAGACCCCAGTGGTTCGGCATACGCCCGAAGCGCGCCTCGCCGACCGGAGTCGAGTACTCGCCCCACGCGCGTTTGACGTGGATGCTGTCACGCAGCGAGTTGATCCCCGATTTGGGCGGGTTGGTGGTCTGGTCGTAGAAGCCAACGGGCTCGTAGCCGTCGCGGGGATTGACCGCGTAACCGCTGCCAGTCGGGCTGACGGAGTAGCCGCTCGGCGTCGAACCCATGACGACGTTGTCGAGCAGGTCGATCTCGGAAACGATGCGCAAGTTGTCCGAGATGTGAATCTCGGGGTTCAGGCGGAAGCGCAGGTTCGCGCCCGCTTGCGTATTGTTCTGGCAGTTCGCTCCATTAGGCGAAGCGCTGGTGCTCGACCCGGTCCCGGCTTCCGCGGGGGTGCACAGGGCGCCGGCGTATTGAGCTTGGTTGACGAAGTCGGTGTAGGGGCTGTCGGGCGGTCGCGGCCACAGCGAGGTCAGCGGCGTGTCGCGTCGGCCGAGCGAAAACCTGTAGAACATCTCCGCGCGTACGCGGAAGTTGCCGTGCAGCTCGAGGATCGGGCGCGCGTGGCTCCACCAATCTTGCGCGAAGACGTCCGTGTCGTCGCCAGTCGCGGCTGCGCTCGGCGGGCGATCTTTGCCCATGCGTTGGAGCGCAGCGGCGTCGGCCCCGGGCTCGGGAAAGGCGGGGAGCGGAGCGACGCGCGGTCGTGCCGCGGGCTCCGCGGGCGGCGCCGCAGCCGGC
>JAEUAF010000905.1 GCA_019695485.1 Sorangium sp. | reverse complement strand
ACTTGCGAGCGCCGCCGCGTTCGACCGCCGAGGGCCCGCGCGGCGCGCTCGGCGTCGGGGACCAGAATGGCTTGGGTGAGGGGACCGAGCTCGGCTTCGACGCGCGCAGCCTCTTCGAGATCGAGGTCCTCGAAGCGACTGGCGAGTAGCTCTCCGTCGACTTCGTCTCTCAGCAGCAGGAGTTCCGGGTCGATGCCCCCGCCGCCAGCTTGGAGCGCGCTCGCCAGGCTTTGGAGCTCTTCTCGCTCTTTACCGAGATCGGACAGTCGTCGATGCAGCTGCTCTCGTCGTGCGAGCAGCTCGCTGTGAAACGCCGTCAGCGCCTTGCGATTCGCGAGCGCGGCGCCGGCCGCAGCCTCAAGCTGTTTGCGTCGCCCCAGAACTTCGTCGAAGCGAGCGCTCGCGAGTAGGAGCGCGGCGCCCTTGGCTTCGAGCTCTTGCAGCCGACGACGCTGGCTCTCGGCCTCGCGGCGCGCCTCCGTGACGCTGTCGTCCAGAGCTTGCAGCGTTGCCTCGGTGTCCAACAACTGTTCGCGCACGTCGATCGCGCTACCCAGGTGGCCGAGCTCGAGCGCGCGGGCCTGCTCGCGTGCCGTACTCTGACGGCGTGCCAGCGTCTCGGCCTGTTGCAGCTCCTGGCTGAGGTCGTTGACGCGTGTCGCTGAAAGCTCGAGCTCGCTGAGCCGCGAGAGCGCTTTGCGTGCAGAGTCATAGGCGAGCTCCGGCGCTACTTCCCCCTCGATTTCGCCAAGCGCCGCCCGCGCGCGCGCAGCCTCCTCGCCGCGAATTCACGCGAGCTCGTGGGCGCGATCGCTCTGCGCTCGCTCCGCGTCGAGGGACTGAATTTCGAGCGTGACGCGCTCCTTGGTCACGTTGAGCGCCGCCACCTCGAAACCGGGATCGGCGAGCAGCTGCCGGGCCTGATCGAGCAAGAGCCGAGCGCGTCGCTGCTCAGAGGCATTGCGGTGCAGTTCGTCGAGCCCGGCTTCTGAATCGGCCAGGCCGCGCGCCGCTCGCTCGTAGTTCTCGCGAGCGGCATCGCGTAGCTGCTTGCGTTCCCGTTTCAGTGCGACGGCGCGTTCCCGCTCGTCGCGCAGGGCGCCCGTGACTTGGTCGGCTTCGGTGAGCTCGCGCGAGAGTTCGGCGAGGCGAATGCCGATCTCGAGCGCACGTTGGGCGCGGCGGGCGCGCTCCAGGCTTTCGGCGTGCGCGGCTTGGGCGACCATTCGGCGTTCGCTGCGTGCGGTCTCGCGCAGGCTCGCCTCTTCGAGCTCACGCGTCAGATCTCCGAGTGCGCGCCGCGCCTGTTCGACACGGGCCTTTTCGTCAGCCACCTTGCGGGAGAGCTCCGCGGCGCGCTTCCTGGAGCTGCCGATGGCGGCCGTGAACATGCCCTGCCCGGCCGCGTAAATCCCCGAGATCTCATGCTCGAGAGTGCGGGCCTCGGCCACCTCGATACGAGTGCGGCGGCAGGCATCGAGGTTCTTGCGGACCCGCCCGAGCGTGTCAGAAAGCCCACTCTCCTCGCGCAGCAAGAACGATCGCAGCTCTGCCGTGAGCGCCCGAGAGATGCCGCCTGTCATGCTGGTGCGCAGCCTCTCGTTCAGCTTGTTGCGCTCCTCGTCGGTCGACAGTCGAAGCGGCGTCACGCCGCGCTCGAACAACGCGGCAAAGTACTCCTTCGCCGATGGAAACACGGTCAGTCGTGCGCCCGCGCGCGTCACGCTCGCGGCGACCTGCTCCAGGTTCGGCACCTCGTCGTGTTCCTCGTGCGAAATCAGCAGCAGGTCCGAAATGCGTCGGGATGCGTCGAGATCGCTGATCACGAAGGGGGTCAGCTCGACGCTGGGTTCCGCCTTGCGTTCGAGCTTCACGCCTGCGATGAGGCGCGTCCCGTCCGGCAGCTCGAAATCGATGGCCGAGTAAGCCGGACCACCGCCGTCGCCGAGCCGGCCGAACACGCCGCGATCTCCGCCAGTCGCCGCTGATTCCCCCAGATTCGTAAACCTGAGCCGTGACATGTCGGGCAGCAGCACGACATAGGCCGCGATCATCACGGTGGTCTTGCCCGCGCCGTTCGCTCCTTCGAGCGCCGTGACGTGGCGGTCCAACAAGTAGCGCTCGAAGAAGACGCCTTTCCAGTTCACGAGGGCGAGGCTCGCGGCCCGTGCTCGACTCAAGCGTCCGCCTCCGGGTCATCGCTTGGAATCGGCACGACATCGAGGGCAGCCGCAAATTCCTCCACCCACGCGATCGGCTCTGCCGGTTCGTCGTCGGCGGGATCAGGCTCGTCGGGCGAGAACTCGTTGAGCTCGCGCTCGCTCGACTCGCCGTCGTCGCCGTCGTCGCTGTCGTCGCCCTCGGTCAACACCACTTCTCCGGCCGCGACCAGCTGTTCCAGCGCTTCGGCCGTCGCCGCACTGCCGCGCACGGGCTCCGCGAAGCGCATCAGCGCCGGTCGCAGCCGCACGCGCTCCTCGTCGAGCGAGTCGACGAAGCCTAGCGTCGCGAGTCTGCGCAGGGCCTCGCTCACGCGAGTGCGCACGGTTTCCTGCGCTACGCGTTCGTCGTACTTCTTGCGCTTGGGGTTGAGCGCGCGCACGAGCGATTCGGTGCCCATCACGCTAGCGAGGTGAGACAGCACTCCGGCCCGCGTGGTAATTCCGCCGGCCTCGACGGTTGCTGGATCGAGGTAGAGCAAGGTCAGGGCCTGGCCGACCAACATTTCTGCGACCGAAAGCTGACGGCGGCCCAAGCGATCGCTCGTGGGCAACAAATAGAAGTAGCCCTCGTTGCGGCGCACGAGCTCGGCACCGAACCGCCGGTAGAATGCCTCGAGGTAACCCTGGCCATCGGACAGAAAGCCATACCAGGCAGTGTCGTCGCGATCGATGTGGCGACCGCGGCGCAGCGCCAGGTCGACCTCGGGGAATGCCTCGTCCAGGATCACGTCTTCCAGGCGGCTGAAGGGCGTTTCGTTCACGACTGTTCTCCGGTTCGACCGAGCGTCCACTCCTCGATCACCAAGTCTTCCCCCGTTTCGACCCAGGGCCGCTCGCGGAGCACGCTTGGACGCGCCAACTTGGCGACGATCGGAACGACGCGCCCGGCGACTGCGAAGCGCTCTTCTCGCGGCAGATCCCGGGTAATGCGCTCGGTGAGATCGCTGAGATCGGTGACGCCCTGCGCGAGCTCCTCGCGGATGCGCTCGCTGAGCGCGGCCTCGGCGTCGCCGGCCTCGCTCGGCTCTGGGGGGCGCTCACGTTCAGCGCGCGGGCGCTTCACGGGCGGCGGGGCGACGACGGGTTTCACATCACGCGGCACGCGCATGGGCGGCGACTGGGTGACAGTCAGCGCGAAGCGCTGACCTCGACGGCCACTCAGTTGATCGCGCAGACGTTGCGTGAGCGCGCGGGTCGGATCGAGGCGCACGACGTCGCGCAAGAAGTGGTGCACGTACTGATAATACTCGGACCACGCGTGCTGCCGGGACGAACCCCAGGCCGCGATGCGGTCGACTTGATCGGCCACGCGCCGGCACGCGCCCTCCGCCTCCTCCGAGCCTGCGCGAACCGCGAGCTCTTGAATCTCCTGCAAGTTCGCGGAAAGGTCATGCGTGTCACGTAGCAGGATCTCGTTCAGCTCGCGTAACGTGCGCGCCGTCGACTCGAGCAAGGTTTGACAGCGGTCGACTGCCCCGAACCAGTCGGAGTTCAACAGTGAGGCAATTTCACGCTGAAATTCCTCTTGTTGAACATCGAGGCCGCGCTGCCGACGTTCGATGCCTGCCACTAGGTCGAGCACCGTGACCGAGAGCGGCGCCGCGACGTCCGTGTGCCAGGCCTCCGAGGTTCGTGCGTTCGAGGCGGCCTCGCGCAGCGCCGAAAGGCTCGCGAGCAACGTGCGCGTCAACAGGGTCAGGCTCTCGCGCGTCAAGGCTTCCTCTTGCAGGAAAAACTCGACGATGCCGGTCGCGAGGCGAGTGAGGGAGTATTCTCCGCTGCGCAGCACGCCCGCGCCGTCGACGCGCGACAAGAGGTGTTGATCACGCAGCCGTTGAATCGCGAGCGTCGCTCGGCGGCGCAGGTTCTCCGCGCCGGGTGAGAGCGTGGCGGCGACGTCCTCGAACGCTCTTAGTAGCTCGCTCTCCGGAAAGGAGGCCAGCACCTCGCCGTTCGCGCGAACGTGCAGCGCGGCGATGAAACACAGGTCGAGCGTGGAGAGCTCGAGCGAAAGTCCGCGCTTGGCGAGGGCTGCGAGAACGCGGTTCGGATCCTGCGGAGTTTCGAGCACGGGGCTTCGTTCGGGGGGAAGGGCCCGGTAGGTAGCGGAGAGTGCGGGCGGAGGCTATAGGCGCCAGAGCCCCCAGCGTTTCTGGGCAGCTTGCTCCGAATTTCCCGTCCGCGATGGGCCGAGGCGGGCCGCCCGTTGGCCCGAGAGCCCGCTCAGTTCCAGCGCTCCCACTCCGCGCCGTAGTAGGCGACCAAGGCTTGGTTGTCGATCCGATTGACGCGCGTGGGGACCGCGGCCGAGTCGGGTGGAAACACGAATAGGTTGCCGAGCATGCTCTGACCTAGGTATCGAAGCTCGAGATAGGGCAGCGTGGTTGGGACATGGAGCTTTGCGTGCGCAGCCAGCACGAAGCCCCACTCCCCGAACGAGGGCACCAGCGTATGGTACTCGAGGGTGTGAAATTTCGCGGCCGTCAGCGTGTGCGCGATGCACCAAAACGCCGAACGCGCGAAGAGCGGGGAGGTGGCTTGAACGACCGCCACGCCGCCGACGGCGAGGTGAGCCTTGAGTGAGCGGTAAAATTCGAGCGAATACAGCTTTCCGATGGCATAATTCGTGGGATCGGGGAAATCCAAGATTACGACGTCGAAGAGCTCGTGGGTGTTGCGTAGAAACAAGAGCGCGTCCTGGTTCTCGACGTGGAGTTTCTTGGAACGCAGTGAGCCTTGATTCAGACGCACGAGCCGGGCATCGTCGCGAAACAGCTCAGTCATGCGCGGATCGAGATCCACCAACGTGATCTGCTCGACATCGGGCCAGCGCAGCACTTCGCGCGCCGCGAGCCCGTCACCGCCGCCGCCGATGAGTACGCGGCGCCGGCTCGTCGAAAGGGTCAGCGCAGGGTGAACCAGCGCCTCATGGTAGCGCGCCTCGTCACGCGCGGAAAACTGCAGGTGACCATTCAGAAAGAGCCGCAGATCGCCCGCGTTTTCGCTGAGAACGATGTGCTGGTAGCGAGATTGTTCAGCGAGCACCAAGTGCCCGGGGCTGACGCTTTCGTCGGATAGTTCACTGGCGCGCTCGCTCTCGAACCAGCCGAGGCCGAGTAGGCACAGCACCGCGAGCGCGCGCAGGCGCACGCGCGCGAGCGCTGGCCCGCGCGTCGTCGCGAGCCGCGAAAACGCCCAGGTCGAGCCTAAGCCCACGCAAGCGTTCACGACGCCGGCGAGCAGCGACGCCTTGATGAGCCCGAGCCGAGGCAGGAGCAGCAACGAAAAAGCTAGCGACCCCAGCAGCGCGCCCACGTAGTCGAAAGTGAGCGCGCGAGCGATCAGCTCTTTCAATTCCAGTCGGTGCTCGAGCACGCGAATCAAGAGCGGCAACTCGAGCCCCACCAGCGTGCCCACGCTGGCCACCGTCGCGTAAAAGAGCGGCCCCCACGCGCCCACAGCCCCATACACGGAGAGCAGCACTTCGGCGCTCAGCCCGCCCACCAGCGCGGTCGCGAGCTCCACATCGATGAATACGAGCTCCAAGTTGGTCACGACGAAGCGCGACAGATAGGCGCCGAGCCCGAGCGCCGACAGGTAGACGCCGATCACCAGCGAGAACTCCTGCACCGTATCGCCGAGCAAGTAGCTGCCCACCGCGCCCATCCCGAGCTCGTAGACGAGCCCCGAGGTCGCGATGGCGAGCACCATGCCGAACAGCACGGCGGGTCGCGGCTCTAGGGTTTCGGGGGACGAAGGTTTTGGCGGCAAGCCAGATCCTGGCCAGATTCAGGCGCGCCTAGCCGTGAATGGCGGCGGCGATGATCAAACTCAAGCCCAAGATCACGGCTCCGATCAGGATTGCGAGCGCGGTATTCTGGTCTTCTTCGATCTCTTTTCGGATCGAAAAGGGTGTGATCACCGAAATCAGAAAGAAACACAGCGCGAACAGCAATACCCCTAGCAGCGAGTACGCAAGCGACGCGATGATTGTGTGCAAGAACGGGGTGATTTCGGCGCTCATACTGACGACCCTTCTGAGTGCTGGGAGCCCTGAGTTTCGGGCCGAGCGGGCGGTGTTGGCGAGGTCCGCCGGGGGCGGGCGCCTCTTTCGCGGCGCCGCCGAAGATATCCGACTTCGGCGCCCTCTACCAAGCGGTGGCCTTCGAGAAGCACTTAGCGAAGGGCTGGGATGGGCCTCGTCGGGCTATCCGAGCTCGACGAGCTAAGCTATCGTCAAATAAGGCCGCAAATGTTCGTACTTTTAGGGCCGGACTTCGAGGGAAGCAATGAGGCGTACCAGCGCCTGGTGCGAGCGACTGGGCTCGTTGCTTATGATCTTCGAGCACGGCTGCGTACGGGGACCTGGGGCGTCGTCAAGGCGTTAGCTGATCCTGCGCAGGCCGTTTTGCTCGCGAAGTCGCTCAGTGACGAGGGTTTTCGCCCAGTCCTTTTGGACCGCACGGTCGCGCACGACCCGAGTCGCCCGATCGTGCCCGTGCGCAGCGTGACCCTGCGCGAGACCGATTTCGTGTTGGCTCTCCCGGAGCGAGACATGGCCGTCGAGTATGCGGCGCTTGCCTGCATCGTGCGCGGTGAAGTTCAGCCTGGGCGCATCCTGCAACGCGGATCCGGCACGGGGCCGAGTAGCGCGACGTTTCGGGCCGTCGCGGCATCGAGCGAGGGCCCCCTGAGCGGGCAGGGGACGCAGTCACCCTTCGAGGCGTATCAGGCCGCGGATCTGCACTTCCTCTCCGCGCCGTGGATTGGCCGAGTCGATCTGCACTCGCTCGGCGGCGGAGCGCTCGACGTCAATCCGCGGACGCTCGACGCGCTGGCGGACGATTTGGCTCGCCGCGCAAAAGTACGCGTCGATCGCGGCGTGCGAACTTCGAGCGTCGTGTCAATTGCCGAGCAATCGTCATCTCGGCGGGCGCCGACGAGTGAGCCGCCCGGGGTCCGCGAGGCGCGTCGCGAGCAAGCGGACGAGCGCTTTGACCCCTATTCGCGCTTGATCGGCGCGGCCGAGCGCCAATTGCGCACGCCCTGAGGCCCAATATCCCTACGGGTTGACGTGCTCAGGGCGCACAAGCGGGGTCGTCCCCGTGCTGGGCGCAGAGCTCCGTCACGCGCGCGCGAAGCGCGCTCGCGGTGCGCGGATTCGGCTGTGCGAGCTCGCCGCCTTCGTACATCTCCGCCAAGCGAGCGCAGGCGGACGGTCGCGAGGATTCGCACTGCTTGACGTAAACGGTGAGCGCGATGCGGCCGAGCGCTCGCGCGCGCGTCGGGTCTCGAGTTCCCGTGTTGCCACTGGTGAGTGCCTTTGCCGCGCGCTCGCAGGCTTCAGGGACGCCCCGGTTGCAGGCTACTTGAGCCGCAAGCAGATCTTCCGCGCTCGCTGGCTCGCTGAGGTCGAACGCGCTCCGCGCGCCGGGTTTTGGCTGGGCCGCTTGGCTGGCGAGGGGGGGCGGCGAGACCGGCGTGGCCGTGACGGCCGCTATGTTGCCAGACGCGCTGCTGGGCGGCATCACCGCGGCCGGTTCGGGCGCGTTGGGCCGCAGCTCGCGCGTGGTGCTCGCTTGGGCGCGCGCGGCCTTGGCGGGCGCAGCGGGTGGCTTTGATTGCAGCACCGCGACGAGTGCTCCCGCGCCCGCCCCCAGCACGATTGGGATGATGGTGATGCCGCGACTCATGCCGCGAGACCCTGCCGCTCGAGCAGCGCCTCGGGTCGCGGTTCGCGACCCATGAAGCTCACGAACAGAGCCATTGGGTCATCGGCATCCCCGCGCGCCAGCAGCCGCTCCTTGAACTCCAACCCGACCTTGGCATTCAAGATCCCCTCGTTGCGGAAACGACTGAAGGCATCGGCGTCCAACACCTCGGCCCACTTGTAGGAGTAGTACCCGGCCGCGTATCCCACCGGCGAACCGAACAGGTGGTGAAAGCTTGCCAGCATGCCGTAGTCCGCCGGCAACGGCGTGGCTGCGTATTCTTGGAAGATTGCGCGCGCGTAGGCCATGACGTCGCCGTCTCGCGCGGGGTCGTAGTCGATGTGCAGCGCCAGATCGACCGCCGCAAAGCCGAGCTGTCGCATTTGGGCGCTGCCCGCACGGAAGGTGCGCGACGCACGCAGCCGCTCCAGCAGGTGCTCGGGGATCGGCGCGTTGGTCGCGTAGTGCCGAGCGAAGAGATTCAAGGCTTCGCGCTCCGAGCACCAATTTTCCATGATTTGAGAGGGCAACTCCACGAAGTCTTGCGCGACGCGCGTGCACGACAGGCTGCGCACCGAAACTCGGCTGAGGCAGTGGTGCAGCAAGTGCCCGAACTCGTGGAACAGCGTCTCCACATCGCGGTGCAGCAGCAAGCCTGGCTTGTCCCCTACGGGCGGGCTCACGTTGGCGCAAAACACCGCGACGTGAGGGGCTGGCGGAACCGCAGCGACCAGGCCATGCATCCAAGCGCCTGGGCGCTTGTTCTCGCGCGGGTAAAGGTCCACGTAGAAGGTGCCGAGTTCGCGGCGCTCGCCATCCAAAATCACATAGCCGCTCACCTCGCTGTCCCAGTTCGGCAGGCCTGGTGCGGCCTCGATAATCACGCCGAACAAGCGCTCGGCGACGCGAAAGGCGCCGTCGAGCACGCGATCCGCCGGGAAGTACTCGCGCAGCTCTTCCTCGTCCAAGTCATAGCGCTCGCGGCGCAGTTTTTCGGAGTAGTACGCCAGATCCCAGGGGGCGAGCGCGGGCGCATCAGCGCCTTCGAGGCGCTTGCGAAAATCAGCGAGCTCCTGGTTCTCACGCGCGAATGCGGTGCGGGTCTTTTGCGTGAGCTCGTCGACGAAGCGCTTGGCGTTGGCGCCACTCTTCGCCATTCGATCTTCGGTTGCGAAGTCGGCGAAGTCCTTGAAGCCGAGTAGCTTCGCTTTCTCGCTTCGCAAAGTCAGAATCTGGGCGATAAGCTCGCGGTTGTCGAACTGCCCCTCGGCGGCGCGGCCGTTGTAGCCTCGCCACAGCGCCTCACGCAGCGAGGCGTCGGCCGCGTAGGTGAGCACCGCGGTGACGGTCGGTGCCTGTAATGTGAAACGGAAGCCCGCTCTGCCTTTGGCCGCGGCGGCAGCGCGCGCAGCTTCGATCGCGCCGGATGGCAAGCCCTGAAGCCGGGTCTCGTCCTCGAGCAGCAGCTCGAAAGCGTTGGTCGAATCCAACACGTTTTGTGAGAACTTGTTGGTCAGGAGCCCGAGCTTGCGCTCGATCTCCGAGAGCTTCTGCTTACCCGCCGCGTCGAGCGTGGCGCCGTCACGGCGAAACTCGGCGAGCTTCTTCTCCAAGAAGCGCTTGCGCGTCGGCTCTAGCGTCTGCTTTGCGTCGCTGCGATCGAGCGCGAGCAAGGCTTGCCAGAGGTTCTCCCGCAAGGGGAGCGACGTCCAAAACGCCGTGAGCTCCGGCAACACGGCTTCGTGGGCGGCTCGCAGCGCAGGCGTCGTGGCGACGCCCTCGAGGTGCTCGAGAACACCGTGGGCGAGCTCCACGCGCTCGGTCGCGGCCTCGAGCTCGCCGAGCGTACTCTCGTAGCTGGGCGCATCCGCGCTCAGCCGATTGAGCCGTTCGTCTGCCTCAGCCAACAGCGCCTTGACGGCTGGTACGACGTGCTCGGCCTGAATGGCTCGAAACGGAAGCGGGCGCCCCAGAGAAAGCAGCGGATTTTCCATGCGCGAATCAAGGCGAGCTATACCACGGGAAGCTCCGCCTCGGCGCGATCGAGCGCGAGTAGCTGAAGGCTCGCCAAAACCACGCGCTCGCTCGGTTCGGACTGGCCGATGATCGCGCGTACCTGCCTAAAATAGGCGCGATAGAGGTCCCGGATTCGCTCCAGGTCCTTCTCGGAAACGGCGAACACATTGTAGGAATAGACGCCCGGGGCGCCCGCGCCGAGTCGTTCCATCGCCACACCTGTCCACCAATTCTTGGCGCCGAGCTCGGCTTGCGCGTCGCGCCGCGTGTCGACCGCCATCACTTGTCGAAGTTCGAAGCGCCCGCGAGAAAGGCGGATCTGCCCGGTCTTGGCGAGCAAGCGCAGGCAGCGCTGCTCTTCGTCCACCGAGATGCCAATGCGCCGTGCGATCCAACCGCGTTGGTGCCGCTCGAGCTTGGCGTAGGCCGTGAGCTCGAGCGCGCGCAGGACCGCCTGGGTCCAGGGCACTTCGTAGGCCGCGCGCCGCGTGGCTTCGAGCTCCTCCCACGCGCGCGAAAGACACGGTAGCGTCGCCGGGTCCACGAAGCTTGCGATGAAGTCGAGCAGCCGTAAGGATGCGGTTTCGACCAAGAGAAAGAAGTCGGGCAGGCGTGGCTCGGCGCTGCCCTTGAGCCAACGCGCCACGGCAAAACGGCTGCGTCCCGCGGCACGCGCCAAGTCCACCACCGAGGTTCGACCGCGCAGGTCGTTCAGCAGCTGAGCCGCGCCGGCCGGGCTCGCCGGATCCGCGTCTGCGAGCCACGCGGGCGGTGCGCGGTAGAAGCGAGCTAGCGCCGCGCGCACGTCGACGCCGGCGCGCCCTGCGGCCTCGAAGGCTTTGGCAGCAGTTGGGAAGGCACGGCCCGCCTCCCACGTGTAGGCCGCATTGGTGCGGTAGCCGAGGCGGCGGCTGAATGCCGGCTGAGAGCGCTTTCCCCGCAGCGCGCGCAGGAATTCGCTCGAAATCAGGGCGTAGTCGAAGGCCATATAGTGACAATTCGCACATTTGGATGCTCTCTGACCAGAGTAAATGTGCGAACTGACCTGGTGTTCTGCCGCACGTCGAGACATGCTGAGGTCGTGGCTCGGTTGTGGTCCTGGTTCTCGCGTTCTGGCTCGGCCGTGCGCTCCTGCGTGGCACTCGCGGTGCTGGCGAGTGCTTGTTTCGGCGGGCAAACCGGCACTGAGGAAGTTGGCAAGGGCACTGTGGACAGCCCGGCGTGCACCCCAAATCCAACACCGCTTGCTGAGCACGAGCTGTCGCCGCTCGGCTTCGCTCCCGCAGAACTCGCGAGTCTCGCGACGGGTGAGCACTCGGCCACGCTGCTCTGGAATAGTCCGACCTCGACGCTCTCGTTTGGGCCCGAACAAGGGGAGTCCGGCATCGTGCTCGACCTGACCCTGCTGCCCGCGAGTGCGCGCTTCGTCCATTATGTGGAGGACGCGAGGGGGAGTGGCGTCACCATCGGCTGCGCGCTCGATGAGGTGGCGGTCGACGCGACGTTCACGCTCACCACTCTGGGTGGCGCGTTGCAAGAACAAGGCACGCTGACGTTGCACGCCAACGCAGCTGACCGCGTCGGCCTCGACTTTTCTCTGCCGCTCACCGGGCTCAACGGCGCGTTCAGCGTCAATTTCGCGTCGAAGGCAGTCACGAAGGCGCTCCGCGTGTCAGCGGAGATCGATGCCACGGGCATGCGCGGTACGCTCTCTTCGGTTATCGAAGAGCAGTCGGGCGCGGCCACTTCGGCGACCGCCTTCACGTACGCGTGCTGGCCGGCAGATGACCCGGCGTGTCCCGGCTTGCTCGCGAATGGGAGGCTCTAGCCCGTGCCAAACCCAGACGTCCGCATCGCGCTTTCTCGCGCCGCGGCGGAGCGTCGCTAGATGTTCGAGCGTTTTAGCGCTTATTTCGTAGGAGGAAGATCATGTCAGCATCCATCGTCGCACGCTCTCTGCACCCGTTTCCGCTGTTGCTCGCGCTCGGGGTGTCTTTCCCGCTGCTAATCAGCGTCACGGCGTTCGCAGAGGAGGCCTGCGGGGACGTCAGCTGCCCCAAGGGCTTCAGTTGTGAGAGCGAGCCGGGCGCGTGCCCCGACATCGCGTGCGTCGATAAGAACTGCACGCCGTGCACCGCGGCGGCAACGCTCG
>JAEUAF010000686.1 GCA_019695485.1 Sorangium sp. | reverse complement strand
TACGTGATGCCGAGCGGGATCTACCCCGAGATTGAATTCCCGCGCGTGGTGGTGGTGGCGCGGGCTGGGGGGGCGCCGCCGGACGTGTTCCTCACGCAAGTGACGCGCCCACTCGAGCAGGCGCTCAGCTCGACGCTCGGGCTCGAGCGTATTCGCTCGAAGACCATCCGCGGCGCCACGGAGATCGCGCTGCAGTTTGCACCGGACACCGACATGTGGCGCGCGCTCCAGATGGTCGAGTCCAAGGTGAGTGAGTCGCGCGGCGCCTTGCCGAGCGATGCAGAGCTCGTCGTGGAGAAAGTGACGACGGGCTCGTTTCCCGTGGTCACCTTCAACATCGAAGGAGCGGTCGATCCGCGCGAGCTGCGAGAATTGGCTGAATTCGTGGTGAGGCCCGCGCTCGCTAACGTCAGGGGCGTGGGGCGCATCGAGGTGCTCGGCGGTGACGTGCGCGAATACGAGGTCATCGTCGATCCGCACGCGGCTCTGAGCCTCAGGCTCGACCCCGACGAGATTGCCAGCAAGCTCGCGGCCAACTTGGGCTTGGAGCCGGTGGGGCGGGTTCAAAGCGGGCAACAGCTCGTGACGGTGCTCGGCGATGCCCAACCGAGAAGCCTTGCCGAGCTTCGCGAGATGCCAGTAGCGGCGGCGCCGAACGGCGGGAGCGTGCCGCTCAGCGCCGTCGCGGAGGTCGTGGAAGGCGCCGAAGATCGCACGGTTCGTGTCGGTGGGCCGCGGGGCAACACCGTCGCGCTCAGCGTGGCTAGGCTACCCGGGGCCAGCACGCCCGACGTCGTCGACCGCGCGCTCAGCGCCGTGGCGAGCCTTCGCGCGAGTTTGCCGCCCGGCGTCGTGGTGGAGCCAGTCTACGACCAAGCGAGTCTCGTACGTGACGCGATGGGGAGCGTGCGTGACGCGATCTTGCTCGGAATCTCGCTGTGCGCGCTGGTGATTGCGGTGTTCCTGCGCGACGTGCGAGCTGGAATTCAGGCGGCCTTGGCGGTGCCGGTGACGCTGGCGATCACGTTCATCGGCATGCGCCTGGCGCACCAAACCTTGAATTTGATGTCGCTCGGGGGCATGGCCGTCGCGATCGGACTGGTCGTCGACGACGCGATCGTGATCGTCGAAGCGATCCTACGCCATCGCGATGAGGGAGCTCCGCCAATTGAAGCCACTCGGCTTGGAACCGCAGAGCTTGCCCCGGCCGTGATCGGAACGACCTTGACCACGGTCGTCGTCTTGATCCCACTGTCGTTCTTGAGTGGCATCGTCGGCGACTTCTTTCGCGCGCTCGCCTTTACGTTGACCACCGCGGTGCTGATCTCGTTGCTGGTGGCACTCACTCTGATTCCGTTGTCGGGCGTGCGAGGCGGCCGGCGCCATGAGCGGGTCGCGGGCGGACGCATGCGACGCTTTTACGAGCGTTTGACCCGGGCCGCGCTTCGACACCCAGCGCTCGCGTTGCTGCTGTTTGCGGCCAATTTGCTGGTGGGGTTCGCTGTGTATCCCCACGTCGAGCGTGGATTTCTGCCGACCATGGACGAAGGCGCGTTCGTGCTCGATTACTTTTTGCCGGCCGGCACCTCACTCGAGGCCACCGAGTCGTTCGCGCGCGGGATCGAGCGAGAGCTCGGCGCGACTGCCGAGGTGCGTACGTTTTCGCGCCGCCTGGGCGCTGAGCTCGGCCCCGCGGCGGCGACGCAGCTCAACCGCGGCGACATCATGGTGCGCCTGAAGGCTCACGTCGGGCGCAGCGGGGAGCAAGTCGTAGCCGACCTGCGCGCGCGTCTGGCCCAAAGGTATCCGGAAATCCGCGTCGAATTCATGCAGGTCCTGCAGGACGTGCTGAACGACCTAGCGGGCAACCCGCGCCCCATCGAAGTCAAGTTGTTCGGTCCAGACTACGCCAAGCTCCACGAGCTCGGCGACGCATTCGCGGACCAGCTCGCACACGTGCCCGGCGTCGTCGACGTGTACGCGGGCCACGAGCATGAGGTTCCTGAACTGCGCTTTCGCGCCGATCGCGAGGCGCTCGCTCGTTTGGGGATGTCCGCACAAGACGTCGATGCGAAGCTCGCGGCCGCGCTGCGTGGCCGGGTCGCGGGCTCGATGCGACGTTACGATCGCTTGATCAACATTCGCGTCCGCTACCCGAATCCGCTGCGTTTCGACCCGCTACGGGTGCCCGAGCTGCCCGTGCTGGCAAACGAGCGCACGCTGACCTTTCGCGCGTTGGGCGAGCCAGAGGCATCGACGACCCCAGCAGAGTTGGTGCATGAGGCGCTGCAGCCCATGGTTGGGGTTACGGCTGACCACGAGGACCGGGACCTCGGGGCTGTCGCCGACGAGGTGAGCGCGCTCATCGCAAAGACGCCGCTGCCGCGCGGCTATCGTGCGGTGTTGGCTGGGCAGATCGAGGGCCAGCGCGACACGCTCCGGAACCTTTCTTGGGTGCTGGGTTTGGCGACCTTGCTGGTGCTGACGGTGCTGTCGGCGCAGTTTCGTCACTTGCGACTCGCGTTTCTCGTGATCGGAATCGTGCCCTTCGCCATCGTGGGCGCGCTGCTGGGCCTGTTCGCGACGGGGACCCCGCTCAATGCCTCGTCGTTGATGGGTGTCGTATTGCTGGTCGGCCTGGTAGTGAAGAATGGCGTCTTACTGCTCGAAGACGCGGAGAAGCGCTTCGTGGCTGGCGACGCGGCCGAACTGGCCATTCTGAGCGCCGCGGAGCGCCGAGTGCGGCCGGTGCTCATGACCACCACGGCCACGCTGGTCGGGCTGCTGCCGCTCGCGCTCGGAATCGGGGCGGGCGCCGAGCTTCAAAAGCCACTGGCCGTGGCCGTCGTCTTTGGATTGCTGAGTTCGACGCTGGCAACGCTCGGTCTGCTGCCCTCCCTGGCCTTGATGGCGCTCGGCCGGGCGCGTCCGCGCGGGGAGTGAGTGCCAGTGCCCGAGGTGTGATAAGCCGCAGCGATGGATCGTGACGAAGCTTTCAGGATCGCGCGAAAGGTCCTCAAGTATGGGGCCGCGCTGGCTGGAGCTTCGATTGTGTTGGTTCTAGGCACGATCTTCTTCAGCGTGCGGCACTACGAAGCGAATCTGCCGAGCGTCGAACAGCTGAAGACCGGGTATCGCCCGCCTCAGGTGACGCGCGTCTTGGCGCGGGACGGCACGCTGCTCGGTAGCGTGTTCACGGAACGCCGCACCGTGGTTCCCTTTGCGGATCTGCCGCCGCACGTGAAGCTCTCGTTTTTGGCGGCCGAGGACGCGAGCTTCTACGAGCACCAGGGGCTCAATTACTTCGGCATGTTGCGCGCGCTCCTCGCCAATCTGCGTGCGCACGGCACGCGCCAGGGCGCGAGCACGATCACCCAGCAAGTGGTCAAGAACTTACTGCTCAGCCCGGAGCGCACCTACGAGCGCAAAATCAAAGAGACGATTCTGGCGAAGCGCCTCGAGCAGGAGCTCTCGAAGGACGAGATCTTCTCGCTCTATTTGAATCACATTTACTTGGGGCATGGTCGCTACGGCGTCGAAGAGGCGTCGCGCTACTATTTCGGCAAGAAAGCGCGCGAGCTCGACTTGGCCGAGGCCGCGCTGCTCGCGGGGCTCGTTGCCGCCCCGGAGCGATTCTCACCGCGCACCGATCCCGAGCGCGCGCTCGGGCGACGTCGCTACGTGTTGGAGCAGCTGCTGCAGAAGGGCTTCGTGACGCGCGAGCTCTACGACCAAGCAAGCGACGCGCCCTTGCGCTTGGCGCCCGCGAGCGATGAAGAATCGGAGCTAGGGCCGGAGATTGTGGCCTACGCGCGGCGCGTGCTCGACAGCGTCGCCGGCGAGGCTGCGGCGCGCGGCGGCTACACCATCACCACCACGCTCGACCCGCGCCTGCAGGCGGCCGCGCGCAAAGCCGTTCGCGATGGGCTCGGTGGCTATGCATCGCGCCAAAAGCTCGAGCCGCCGCTCACGCAGGCAACGCGCCGCCTATGGGGCGCCCCTTTTAGCGGAACGCCACGTGCCAACAAGATCTACGTCGGGCGCGTGCGTGAGCTCGACGACGAGCGCGGTATCATCGAGGTCGAAGTGGGTGATGCCGTCGGCCGCGTTCTGCTCTCGCACGAAGGTCGCTATAACCCGAAACACTTGGCTCCGAGCGCCTTCACGCACGTGGGGGCCGCCCTGCGCGTGTCGGTGTTGGGCCCGCTCGACGCTTCCCACGGACCGCTGTCGCTGAAGCTCGAGCTCGGGCCCGAAGCGGCGCTGGTGGCAATCGACGTGCGTTCGCGCGACGTGCTGGCGCTCGTTGGCAGTGAGGAAGCCATCGCGGGCGGCCTCGACCGGGCCACGCAGGCTCATCGCCAGCCGGGATCGTCGTTCAAACCTTTCTTGTATGGCTACGCGCTGGCTTCGCGGCGTTTCACCCCGTCGAGTGTGCTCACGCTGCCGCCAGCCCCCGCGAAGAATGGCCCCGCGGGCAGTGAAGAGCGGCACCTGTCGGTGCGGGCTGCCATCGCGCAGAGCGACAATGCGGCTGCGGAATTTTTGTTGCGCGCGGTGGGTGCTCCCAACGTGGTCGAGTGGGCGCACGCGCTCGGCATCGAGTCGCGGCTCGAACCCACGCCGTCGTTGGCGCTCGGCGCCTACGAAGTGACACCGATTGAGATCGCCAATGCGTTCGCGTCGTTCGCGAGCGGGGGTGAGTTTGCACCAGCGCGTTTGATCCAAAAGATCGTTGGACCCGATGGCAAAGAATTGCCGTTGCCGAGCTTGCCGCCCGCACGCCGCGCGGTAAGCCCGGAGGAAGCTTATCTGGTGACGAGCTTGCTGCGCGGTGTGGTCGAATCCGGCACTGCGAAGCGCGCCGCTAGCCTAGGCCGACCGCTCGCGGGGAAGACTGGCACCACGAACCGCGCCAAGGACACTTGGTTTGTCGGCTACTCCACCGAGATCGTTGCCTCCGCATGGGTCGGCTACGACGACGCCTTGCCCCTCGGTTGGGGTGAGTCGGGCGCCACCACGGCGTTGCCTGTCTGGATCTCGTTCATGAAGGCCGCCCACGAGGGCAGGCCGGTGACGGACTTCCCGCGGCCGAGCGGGATCGTCACGGCGAGCATCGATCCGGCATCGGGCTTGCTTGCCTATCCAGGGCAGAAAGACGCCATTGATGAGGAGTTTCTGGACGGCAGCGTGCCGAGCGACGCCGCCAAGCCAGATGCCTCAGCGACCCAAACCACGGCAGTCGACGACGAAGCCAACGAAGGCGCGCGCGCCGCAAGCCCAGGCCCGGCCATGGACCCCGGGAAGGACATCACGCCCCCTCAACCTGCAGCCAGCGTGGCGCCGCCCGCGACCCCCGCGCCGCCGGCGTCGGCCAAAGCGACAGACAGCACGGATCCGCCTCCATTTTGAGTCCAGGGGCTCGGGTCGCGGCGCGGTCCTCACTGGATCGCGATGAGCTCAGTCTCGAGCTCGACGATTTGATCGCCACGTCGCACTTTGATTTTGACGCGGTCGCCGGCCTGTCTGGAGTCGAAGGCGCTGTAGAGGTCGTCGTAATCGTCCACCGGGTGTTGGTCCACGCCGACAATCACATCGCCGAGGACGATGCCACGCGCCGTACTCTCGAGCCCTTTCATGCCGGCCTTCTCGGCTGGACTGCCCGGCTGGACGCCGAGCACGATCACGCCTCGAATTCCTCCGCGCCGCTCCACGCGCTGCTCGACATCGATGCGGATGCCGATCCCCACCTGTTCGGCGTGGCCCGTGCGGATGATTTGAGGGACCACGCGCTGGATGGTGCTCGCTGGGACGGCGAAGCCAACCCCCGCCGAGACGCCGCTCTTCGAGAAAATCGCGGTGTTCATGCCAATCAAGCGCCCGCCTGAGTCGAGCAACGGGCCGCCGGAATTGCCGGGATTGATCGCTGCGTCCGTCTGCACCATGTCGCGGATCGCGACGCCGCCGACGCCGTCCACCGAACGCCCGAGCGCGCTGATCACGCCGACCGTGAGCGTGTGATCGAGCCCGAACGGGTTGCCGATGGCGATGGCCTTCTGCCCGACTTCCAGCCGAAGCTTCTTGAGATCGCGCTGTCGAATGGGCAAAAGCTTGTCTTTTGGCACCTCGATCTTGAGCACGGCAATGTCTTTGCGCGGGTCAACGCCACGCACGCTGGCTTCGTGCGTCGATTGATCCTGCAGAGTGACGGTGAGGCTGCGCGCGTTCTGCACGACGTGGAAGTTCGTGACGATGTGCCCTTGATCGTCCCAGACGAAGCCAGACCCGGAGCCCGCCGGCACTTCCACGGCCTGTCCTGCCCAATAGTCGACGACAACCTGCTTCTGGGTGACGAACACTGCCGACGGCGCGGTCTCCCGAAATACGGTGATCGTGTTGCGCTCGTCCTCGATGAATGCCGCCGAAGAGAGCGGGGCAATCGGCTCCGCCGACGCCAACGGCACAGTCAGCGGCGCGCTGGGTGCGCCCGGCGCGCCCGGCGCCGGACTCACCCAGGCAGGGCGCTTGCAGCCCGAAATGGTGACGAAGAGCAGACCGATTGCGACGAGTGAAGAAGTGGGGAGGGGACGCGCTGCCATCGCGCGCAGCATAGCCGAGAGAGCTCCGGCGTGAAGGGCGCCCGTGTGGACCGCCGCCCGTCAGGGACAGCCCGGGTGTACGACCGCCACAGCGTCCAGGTCGAAGGTCCCAGCGCCGCCATCGGCTTCGGGGCGATCGACGATACGGACGTAGCGCGCCCAGCTGAGCCCGAGATCTGCCAGATCGAAGGGATCCCCGCCGGCGCTCTCGGGGTCGAGCGGGTCGATGCTGTTGGTCTTCGGATTCGCAAAGACGGGATGCCAGCCCGCACAGCTGCCATAAGGATAGGCCCGCGCCGTACACGGAAACTGGAACCACGAAATGCCGTCTTGGCTCACGCTGACGATCCCGAGCTCCGCGAACACGGTCGACGTATCGCTGCTCGAAGTCTGAAAAGCGTTCTCGAACACCAAAAAATCTGCGCCCGGCTGATCGACGATCACGTCGCCATCGAAGCCGAGCACCACAGAGCCTCCATCGCCGAGCGACGTGACGTCGGTCGAGCCGCCGCAACACCCGCCACCCTGGGGTGGCCCCAGCACAGCGTCGGGGAAGTGATCCTGGCCGTAATTTTGCCCGGAACCGAACTCGAACTCGACGACGGTCGTGGCAAAACGTGCCCCCGGTCCGTCGCACTCGTAGCTCGGCTGATCGCCACCCGCGCCGTCACCAGCCGCCGCGCTCCCGTTGGCGTCGCTCCCCCCGCTCGCGCTAATGGCAGCCGCGCCCGCTGCGCCGCCGGCTGCGGCTGGCGACGCGCCCGCCTCAGCGCCGCCCGAGTTTGCGCCGGCGACCGCGCCCCGCCCTCCCATGGTCGCTACGCCGCCGGTACCAACGGCAGCGACCCCAGCGTTGCCGCCGCCAGCGACAGCGCCGCTCGAGCTCGCCGATTCGCGCGGCTCACTCGAGCAATGGATCGCGAGCAGTGCCGCAACCGCGCCTTGCCCGACGCGGAGCGCGCGCCGTCGTGACCGCTGCTCGCTGCCGATCATTGCGGTGTCAGCTCGGACCAAGCAAAGCCGCTACAGCCCGACAGTGAGGGATTCGACGCGTCCGGCGCGGGCGTGGCGATGGCGGCGGATTCGCTGGCCGCGTTGTAAGCCGTAGTGCAGAAGTAGAGGTGCCCGGCCGACCGGGTCCAATCGAAGCGGCTCCAGGCGCAAGGGTTGAATGTATTCGCCTGATCGTTCCGCGCGACGACGTAGTGGGCGGCATTGTCGTAGATCGCGATGTGATAGACCGAGCTGTCGCTCATCCAGCTCGCGTCGCTGATGCTGTGGGTACCGCCGAAATCGTCGACGTAGCTGCCGACGATGGCCAGGCCGAGTGCGGACGCTGCGCCGCCGGCCCCTGCTGCGTTTTCGGCACCACTGCCGCCGGCTCCGCCGCTCGCTTCGCTTCC
>JAEUAF010000806.1 GCA_019695485.1 Sorangium sp. | reverse complement strand
GCGTTGTTTCCGGCGCCGAATGGTAGCGGGGTGTGCCCCGATCCTTCGCCCCGGATCACGTTTTCCGGCGTGCCGACGTTTGGGACGTCCGGAAAGATTCAAGTCTACACTGCCTCGGGGACGTCGGTCGCGAGCGTCGACCTGTCCGCGACGAACGTGAGCGATACGATCGGCGGCACTACCTTCACGAAGCCGCTTCCGGTGTTCGTCGATGGCAATACGGCGGTGGTCTATCTGAAGACCAAGGCGCTCTCGTACGCCCAGACCTATTACGTGACGGTGGACGCCGGCGCCATCAAGCCGCCGGGGGGCGGGAGCTTCTCGGTCAGCGGCAGCACTACATGGCGCTTCAGCACAGCCTCGGCCGCGCCGAGCAAGCTCACGGCGCTCGGGGTCGCACTCGACGGAACAGCCAATTTCTGCAGCGTCCAGGGCGCGCTCGACGCCTTGCCTGCGAACAACACGGCGGCTTCGGTCATCACCATCAACAGCGGTACCTATCACGAGATCATCCACACGAGCTCGAAGAGCAACGTCACCTTGCACGGGCAGGATCGAAAGCTGACCGTGATTTCTGGGACCAACAACAACAACCTGAATCCGAGCACGGCGACCCGCTCGCTGGTTGGCTTCGACGGCACGAATGGGCTGATCGTCGAAAATTTGACGATTCACAATCTGACCCCGCAAGGGGGCTCGCAAGCGGAAGCCTTGCGCCTGCAAAACTGCGACAAGTGCGTGGTGCGTGACGCGGATATCTTGAGTCTGCAAGATACGTTGCTGTGGAGCGGCCGCATCTACGCGAACAACTGCTACATCGCTGGCAACGTCGACTACATCTGGGGCACCGGCGTGGCCTACTTCAACAAGTGCGAGATCAAGACGGTCGGGCGCACTGGCGTCTTGGTGCAGTCTCGCAACGCCGCGGGCGCCTTTGGCTACGTGTTCGTCGATTCCAAGCTCACGGCCGACTCGGCGGCCACCAACAACATGCTCGCGCGCATCGACGTGAGCGCGTATCCAGGCAGCCACGTCGCCTACATCAATTGTCAAATGACGAACATCGGCGCCGCCGGCTGGACCATCACGGGCGGCACCCCGGGCTCCTCGTTACGGTTTTGGGAGTATCAAAGCGTGGATGCGAGCGGCAACGCGCTCAGCATGAGCGGGCGTGTCAGCGGCTCCACGCGCATCAGCGCTTCGCAGGCGGCGACCATGCGCGATCCCACGCAGGTCCTGAATGGCTGGCAGCCGCCCTGACGGCTACGCCGTTGGCGAGGACAGCTTGTCGCTAGGGTGGGGTGTTGCTCGCGGCAGCGGCCGTTGCCCATGGCAGTCGTCGCTAGGGGCCCGAAATTGCTCCCGCGCGGAGTCTGGTAACCGCCGCGAAACCGGCGCTTGCCAGTTGGCCGGGCCCGGACGACTTGCCAACCGGGGCGCGCTGCGCAAAAGCGATTCCTCATGACCGACTGGACCCTGAAGAAGCTCACCTCATTTGCAGCCCCCGCTGGCCCCGTCGTGACCTGCGTGATGGACGGCGTCGGCCTCGGACTGAAGGACGAATCGGATGCTGTGTTCTTGGCGCGCACGCCGAACCTGGACTGGCTGACCAACAACACCCTTTACACGACGCTGCGCGCGCATGGCGTGGCGGTGGGCATGCCATCCAACGCCGATATGGGCAACAGCGAGGTGGGACACAACGCGCTTGGCGCCGGTCGCATCTACGATCAGGGCGCGAAGTTGGTCCAGCACGCGGTCGACACTGGGGAGCTCTTCGAGAGCACGGCCTGGAAGAAGACCACTCTTCGCTCGCGCGAAAGTGGCCAGCCGCTTCACTTCTTGGGGTTGTTGTCGGACGGCAACGTGCACTCACACATCGGCCATCTGAAAGCGATGATTCAGAAGGCGGACGCCGAGGGCGTGGAGAAGGTTCGCGTCCACGTCTTGTTGGACGGGCGCGACGTACCTGAAACGAGTGGGCTCGAGTACCTGGAGGACTTGGAGCAACTGCTCCGCGCGCTGCGCGACAAGGGGCGAGACTACTCGGTGGCGTCGGGTGGTGGCCGCATGAAGGTGACCATGGATCGCTACGAGGCCGAGTGGCACATGGTCGAGACAGGTTGGAAGACGCACGTGCGCGGGGAAGGTCGCATGTTCGACAGCGCGCGCGAAGCAGTGGAGACGTTTCGCGCGGAGAGCCCAGGGATCGGCGATCAGAATTTGCCGGCGTTCGTCGTGCGCGGCACGGATGGCAAGGCGATTGGGCCGATCCGCGATGGCGCCGCGGTGATCTTCTTCAACTTCCGCGGTGATCGCGCGATCGAGATCACCCAGGCCTTCGAGCAAGAGAACTTCGACAAGTTCGACCGTGGACCGCGCCTCGACGTCGTGTACGCGGGCATGATGCAGTACGACGGCGATCTGAAATTGCCGCGCCTGTTCTTGGTGTCGCCCCCGCACATCAGCGAGTCGCAGGGCGAATTCCTGGCGAAGAACGGCGTCGCGCAACTTGCGATCAGCGAGACCCAGAAGTACGGGCACGTGACCTACTTCTGGAACGGCAACCGCTCCGGTAAGTTCGCCGAGAACGAAACCTACATCGAGATTCCGAGCGATACGCTGCCCTTCGAGGAGCGCCCTTGGATGAAGGCCGCCGAAATCACCGATCGGCTGGTGGCGGAGCTTGCGACGGGCAAGTTCAAAGCCGCGCGACTCAACTATGCGAACGGTGACATGGTCGGTCACACCGGCCACCGTGATGCGGCGATCCTCGCGGTCGAGGCGGTCGATTTGGAGCTCGGACGCTTGCTGCGCTTCATCGAGAAGGCCAAAGGCGTGTTGGTCGTCACAGCCGACCACGGCAACGCCGACGAGATGTACAGTCACGGCAAGGATGGCAGCATCGAGCGCGACGCCACCGGCAGAGCGAAGCCGAAGACCAGCCACACGCTGAACGCGGTGCCCTTCGCGATCTACGCTCCGGGCATCAGCGGGCTCAAGTTGAACCCAGCGGTCGAAAAGCCAGGCCTCGGCAACGTGGCGGCCACGACCTTCAACCTACTCGGCTTTCAGGCGCCGCCCGACTACCTACCGTCGCTCCTCGACGTGAAGTGATTGAACGCTCTGCGAGGCCCCGTCGCGCTCTCGGGCCGCGGCGGGGGTCGCTGTGCGCATTTTGCCGATCGCTGAGCCTAGGGCCCGCGGGGGAGCGCGCCTTCGACCTGGCACACTTCGAGACGACGCAGCGTCCCTCCCGTGATGATCGCAGCGACGATGAGAAGCAGGGCAACGGCCCCCGCTGAGGCGTTGATAAGGTCGAACACCACGGCCACAGACACTGCTCCCGAGCTGGCAGTGGCCGATTGGATCAGCCGATGCCCGAACGCAGACCACCTGAGCGAGAGTCCGCAGTTCGGGCACGGCCAGACTTTGCGCCGACCGAGCCAATCGACAAAGGCCCAAGACTCCCTCAAGCTGAAGCGTTCGCCGCAGTTCGGACAACGCGCGCTCATGATTGGGAGAGCCTAGCAAAATCGTCGGGGCTTCGCGAACTCCCGCGGCAAAGTGAACCAGAACGCGAGGCGCAGCGCCGCGCCATTTCAGGCACTTCGCGGAGGGGCGCGTGGCCCGCCACGGAGCCAGAGCCGTGACGGGCTTTGCTCTGCCCGGTCTTTGTCACTGCCCGCGCGTCAGCGCTCGATCACGACTTCGAGGTACTCGCCGGGAACGACGAAGCTTTGCTTGCTGCGATTGAAGCGCGCCGCAAGATCGGTGATCTCGGAGCTTAGCTGCTGTTGGCCCTCGCGATCGAGCTTGCCGAAGGCGACGTAGGTGGGGCCGTAGAAGCGCTGGAACACGTCGATGAAGTGCGCAGCCGACTGGTAGCGAAACACGAAGTCCTTGCGAGTCGCTTGCACGGAACGCGCGCCCTGAAACAGCTCTTTCAGCCGCGCTTCGGTGCCCCAATAGATGGGTGAAGCGACGCCCGCTGGCGGCGGCACGTGCTTGCCGACAGTTTTGAACAGCTGCCCGATGAAGCCTTCCGGAGTCCAATTGGCGAGGCCGATCTTGCCGCCGGGCTTGACCACGCGATAGATCTCGCTCGCCGCTTGCGCTTGATCGGCGGCGAACATGATGCCGTAGGTCGACAGCGCCACGTCGAATTCGCCGTCGTCGAAGGGGAGGCGCTCGGCGTCGCCTTCGATGAGCTCGAGCGGGAGCCGCTCCGCTCGTGCACGCTCGCCCGCGCGACGGAGGAGTTCTGGCACGTAGTCCAGCCCCGTCACGTTGCAAAAGCGCCGAGCTGCGGCGAGCGCCGCATTGCCGTTACCACAAGCCACGTCGAGCACGCGCGCGCCGGACTCCAGGTCGACGGCTTCGCACAGCGATTCGCCCACGATTTGCAGTGTGGTTCCGATCACTGAGAAGTCGCCCGAAGCCCAGGTGGCTTGCTGGCGGGCCTTCACGGCAGCCAGGTCGACGACCAAAGGCTTGCGTTCACTGGGGGGACAATCGAGAATTTGGGTCATCTGGGTCTCCTTCGCGCGAGGTGCTTTGGCCTCCGCCTGACTTGTTGTAGGGACGGGCAATCGCGGAGAGAATGACTCGCCGTCGGTTCCGCCTGACCCCGCGTCGGCGCGCGCACGGGCCTTGACCGGGCGTCTGCGCGGCAACACGATACGTCCGAAGCGTAGAAGGCGATGAGCGGAGATACCCTGTCCGAAGTGCTACGCGCGGTGCGTTTGACCGGTGCCGTTTTCTTCGCGATCGACGCCTCTGCGCCCTGGGTTGCCGAAACGCCGCCAGCGAACGAGCTCCGCCCGCACATCATGCCTGGGATTGGGCACGTCATCGAATACCACGTGATCACCTCGGGCTCGTGTTGGGGCGGCGTGGTGGACGAAGCGCCGATTCGGCTCGAGGCCGGCGACGTGATCGTGTTTCCTCAGGGTGATGCGCACGTCATGTCCAGCGCGCCGGGGATGCGGGGCGTCTCCACCGTCGATGCGCACGGAAATCGGCAAGCGGCTAGCGTGCGCTCGCTCGATTAAGTCCTGGTCGTGGGCGCCCCGCATCCCCGG
>JAEUAF010000482.1 GCA_019695485.1 Sorangium sp. | reverse complement strand
TCGTTCCCACCCAGCACACGCACGTAAAGTCTGGCGACCTCCGGGTCTGCCTTGGCGAGCACCATCTCGAGCTTGTCGAGCAGGTCGTCGAAGAAGGGCCACTTCTCGGCCATGACCCGCAATAGTTCGACGCCGCCTGGCTTGTTCAGGGCGGCGTCGAGCGCCGTGCCAGCGCCGACCCACGCGGACGCCATCCAACGCATCTGCGTCCAGCCGAAATTCCAGGGGATGGCGCGGATGCCAGCGATGGTCCCAGCGCCGCGTTCACGATAGGCCGGCCGTGAGCCAAAGTGCACGTGGGTGAGCTCGCGCACCGGAGTGGCCGTCAAAAATAGCTGAAACAGAGCGGGATCCTCATGGATGATGCGCCGGAAGGCGAGCCGCGACGCTTCCCCCATCTCCTCCATGGCGACGCGGAATTTCTCGATCAAATCGGGCTCGACCGCCTCGCGAAAGTCGGTGTGCGCCGCCAACAAGGTTCCTGTGGCCATCACCTCGAGGCTGCGCTCGGCGAGGGGCAAGAGACCGAATTTCTGCGAGATGACCTCGCCTTGCTCGGTGATCTTGATGCGCCCGCCGACCGTGCCGGGGGGCAGGGCCGAGAGCGCGCGAAACACGGGAGAGCCGCCGCCACGACCCACGGTGCCGCCTCGGCCGTGGAACAGCGTCAGCTCGACGCCGTATTGTTTGGCGAGCGCCGAGAGCCGTTCCTGCGCCAAGTAAAGCTCCCACGACGCGGCAACCATTCCGACGTCTTTCGCGGAATCGGAGTAGCCGAGCATCACTTCCTGGCGCATGCGCCGCGCCTTGAGCTGTCGCTTGTAGACGGGGTCGTCGAACAGGCCTTGCATGATGACCGGTGCCTGCGCCAAATCGTCGCGCGTTTCGAAGAGCGGCACGACATCGAGCCGTGACACGGGCTCTTCGTTGCTGAGGTCGACCAAGCCGGCCTCGCGCGCGAGCAAGAGCACGTTGAGTAGGTCCTCCGCGCTGTGCGTCATCGACACGATGTAGGTCGGCGCGGCGCGCTCGCCGAGTTCCTCCTGGACGCTGCGCATTGCCCGGAAGACACCCAGTGTTTTCCGCGTCGTCTCGTCGAGCACCAAGTGATCGGCCACCAACGGGCGCCGCCCGAGCAGCTCTTTTCGCAGGGATTCGCCGCGCACGGGCGGCATACCGAGCGCCTCGCTGACGCGCAGTACGGCTTGCGCATGCGCGTCGGAGTCCTCACGCAGATCGAGCGAGTAACCGTGGAAACCGAAGGCAGCCACCTGCGCTATCAAAGGCTCGAGCAAGCGACGGTTGTGCTCGGCTCCTGCCTGGATCAGCGCTTGCCGGACCACGTCGAGGTCCGCGAGGAGCTCTTCGTGACTCTTGTACGCACCGGGTACGGTGCGCGGCGTGCCCGCATCGCGCGACGCGATCTCCTGACGTAGGGCCTCGATGCGACCGGCGACGAAGGTGAGCTTCAGGCGCAGCGGTTCGTGCGCGTCGCGCTTGCGATTCGCTTCCCAAATCACCGGCAGGAGCAGCTTGTCGGCTTCCAGCGACTTTCGAAGCTTTTCACTCGCGGGGGCGATGCGGTCGGAGATCGAGACATGGCCACCTAGCAGTTCGATGCGGGACCGGTAGCGTGCGAGCAAGGCGTAAGCCGTGCGCCGCGTCGCCGCGAGCGTAATCTCCGGCGTGACGAACGGGTTGCCGTCGCGATCCCCCCCCACCCAGCTGCCGAGCTCGATGGTGGGGGACACGCCGAGATCCGCGCCGAAAATCTCGTGGAAGGCGCGCTCTGCGGCGGAGCCGACGCGGCCCGTCGCCTCCATTAGCCTGTCTTCCAAGTACCAGATGGCGGAGCTCACTTCATCGAGCACGCTCGGCCGGTCACGGCGCACTTCGTCCGTGAGCCACAGCAGTTCCACGTCGGCCTCCAGCGCTTCCTCGGCGCGCAGCCGCTCCGAGGCGGGCGCGTCGTCCCGCGTGAGCAGGGCATCCGCCAGGCGAGCCTGCAACATCAACAGCGTGCGGCGCGTGGCCTCGGTCGGGTGAGCGGTGAGCACCGGACGCACGTTGAGCTCGCGCACCAGCTCACGCACTTCGGCGGCCGAGGCGCCCTTCTTCTTGAGCTGCTCGAACGCCCAGCTGAAGCTCGCTGGCTGCGGGGTCGCTGCGTCGCTCTTTTCGTAGGAGTAGCGCCGCCGCACGCGATGCACCTGCTCCGCCGTGTTGATCAGAAAAAAGAACAGCGTGAAGGCGCGCGCGACAGGGGCGGCCTTGTCGAGGGGCAATGCGTCGACGCTTTCGAGCAGCGCGTCGAGTGAAGTGGCTCCGCTCCCGCGGCGCCGATCGCGGCTTTGTCTGCGTAGATCCTCGACCGCCCGAAATACGTCTTCGCCTTCGAGTCGGCGAATCACGCGGCCGAGCAGCTGCGTGAGGTAACGCATGTCATCGTGGAGAGGGCGATCTTCAGTGCGGATTTCGATGCTGTTCACAGGCTCTCCTCGGGTGCGGTCTGTCATGTTCTCACGGGAAAGGCTAGCGGGAGAGCCGTCGCACGCTCCAGCCGCTGCTTCACTGAAGCTGCCGTGTAACCGGAGGTCGAGAGGGTCTCGCCGACGTTTCGGCGGCGTTGACGAGCCCGCGATCGCTCAGTCGGGGTTCGCATTTTCGACCCCCAGGGTGACGGGGGCCGGCGCTCGAGAAGCTCAGGAATCCTGCTGAATCAGCGGGGTCGGCTGTTCGGTTTGCGCAAGTTCGGGGTGCGCTCACACTGAAACTGCGGTTGAATCCCGGCGCGATGATGACCGAGGAGAGTAGGCCATTTTTCCGAGAGCTCGCCCCGTTGGCTCGAGCTCTCGGGTTGTTCGTCTTGATTGGGGCGGGGGTCGGCTTCGCCTTGGGCGCGGCGTCCTGCAAGCTTCCGCTCGAGGAATACTTCAGCACCAACCAACTCGATCGAGCCGCGCGCACGGGCCTGCTAGTTTGGCTCGCCTTGGGCTCCGGGGTTGCGGCGCTCGGGGGAGCGCTCGCCTTTTTCAAGGAACGGAGCGTGAGCGGCGCGGCCGAGCGCGCCTTCGATCGCGCGCGTCGCCTGTCTCCGCTCGCCCTCTCAGGCTTTCTGCCGGTCTTGTTCCGTTGGCACCTGTGGAGCGCGAAGCCCGTCGACTTCCTCGTGCTGTGTGGGCTCTTCATGTTGGCGACGCTTGCCGCGTTTCGGTCAGCCGAGAGCGCACCCGAGCTCGAGCTCGAGCGGCGCATTCGCGATGCCACGGGCCGCGTTCTCGGTGCAGTCGCGGCCCGTACCGGGCGCTTCCACGCGCACTTGCCGCTCGCCGTGGTGATGCTGGCCGCTCTCGCCTACACCATCTACTTCTCCTACTACACGCTGAGCTTCTACTACTCGGTGCGTTCCGGGTACGACCTCGCACTCGAGAATAACCTGATGTGGAACCTCGTCCACGCGGGGCCGTTCTTCAAGTCGTCGCCGCTGGTGGGGCCGGTCGGCACGCATTTTGGCTACCACGCGACGCTGTTTGCGTTCGTGATGGCGCCTATTTATGCGCTGTATCCGCACGCCGAGACGCTGCTCGTGCTGCAGTCGTTTCTGCTCGGTGGGGCGGCGGTGCCGCTCTATCTCTTTGGGCGCCGCCACATCGCGCCCTGGGCCGCGTGCTGGGTTTCGCTGACCTATCTTTTATACCCCGCGCTGCACGGCCCCAATCTGTACGAGTTCCACTACCTGCCGCTTGGCATGTTCTTCATCTGGTGGGCCCTCTATTTCTTGGAGGGGCGACGCGACCGACTGGCGGCCGTCTTCATCGCCTTGACCCTGCTCGTGCGCGAGGACGTGTCGGCTTGGGTCATGGTCGTGGGCGCTTACCTGTTGCTCTCGGGACGCAGGCCGGTGGCCGGCGTGGTGTTGGGCGTGATCGGCGCCGTCTATTTCGGGACCCTGAAATTTGCCATCATGCCGCGCTTCGCCGTGGACGGCGGCGAGAGCTTTACGTTCATCTTTCAAGGTCTGATCCCGCCGGGGAGTCACGGGTTCGGCGCCGTCTTGGCGACGGTGTTCGGTAATCCCGCCTTTACGCTGAGTTCGCTGCTAACGCAGGTCAAGCTCATCTATCTGTTGCAGCTCTTGTTGCCACTCGCGTTCTTGCCTTTTAGAAGGCCACTCGGGATCTTGTTCTTTGCTCCCGGCTTCTTGTTTTCCCTGATTTCGACCGACTACTGGCCGACCGTGAGCATCACGTACCAGTACGGCGCACACTGGATGGCGTTCTTGTTCCCAGGCGCGATCCTCGCGCTTGCGTACATCCAGAGCAACGCGGCGCCTGGTCGCTCGCTCTGGCCGGCGCTGCTAGCGCTGGTCGCCACCAGCGTGCCGGTCAGCTACCAGTTTGGTGCGATCCTCCAGCAAAATACCGCGCTCGGTGGGCCCATCAAGTACACCTTCGGCGTCGATCCGGAGGGGGAGGAGCGGCACCGCGGGCTCTACGAGCTTTTGCCCATGTTGCCTGCGGACGGCAAAGTGTCGTGCGGTGCGTTCGTCACTCCGCAGCTATCGAGCCGCCCCGACGCCTACAGCATGACGCTCGGAATGTACGACGCCGACTACATCGTCGTGCCCAGCGTGAGGGCAGAGTTCATCGGCAACGAGCTCGAGACCGTGACTGGGCTCCTCAACCGAGGCGAGTTCGGCGTGGTCGCGGTGCGTGGACCGTTCGCGCTTGCCAAGAAAGGGCACCCCACGACGCTGAACGCGCCCTTTCTGCAGTCGGTTTACGGCCCCAGGGGTCGCGCTCCGCGGCTCTGAACCGAGCACGTGGCGTGCGGCCCAGCGCCGCGGCCATCACGGCAGCACGCGCACGCCCGCCAGGTGGAAGGTCGTCGGGCTTTGCGAGGGAATGCGCAGCTTGACCCAGCGCGCCTTTTGGGTCGGAAAGCTGGCCTTCCAAGAGCGAAATTGACCCTCGCGCCGTGCGACTTCCTTCCAGGTCCGATGGTCCAGGCTGACCTCGACGACCAGTGGCGACGCGCGCTCCGCGCAGCAGTCCTTGCGGTTGTCCGCGCGCACGGCCGAGATCTGAGTGATGGCCCCGAGGTCGAGCTCGAACCAGGGGTTTCTCTCTTGCTGCGTGTGAAAGAAGAAGCCCGGACTTTCCTCGCAAACCTGTAGCGGCGATTGGCAGCCGACTGCGCCAATGGAGCTTGCGATCCAAGCCTTGTCGCGAGCCAGATCCGCGCGCTGCTCGATTTGGTCGAGCACGTTGAGCGCCAGGATGGCGAGCGCGGCCGCGATCATCGCGAGCGTGCCAACGCGCATGCCGCGTTGAAACCGCACGAGCCACAGTTTTTGTCGAGGCCGCTCGAGCGTGGCGAGCAAGTTGTCGGCGACCGCCGCCAGAGCTACGCCAAAACGCGAGTATTCGCGGTCGCTGCAGTCCTGGAAGTCGCGCCGAGAGAGCGCACTCGCGATGTCTGCGTGGAGCCCTTTCGGCACGGCGCTCGCCAACGTCGAATCGGGCGAGCCTAAAGCGAGCGCTTGCTGGAGCTCGGGCTCCGGCCGAGGTCGATTCGCGGAGAGCGCAGCGAGCGCCCAGTGCACGGCTTGGCGCAGCAGATCACAGGTAACCGCGTTATAGCCCGCCGCACCCGGCACCCCTCCCGGAGCGAGGCCGCGTCGCGCGAGCTCGAGGCACTTCCGGGCACGCGCTTCGAGCGCACCATGCTCGGCCTGGCCCTCAGAGAACTCCAGCTTGGCAGCTCTCAGCGCGGCGCCGCGCCAGAACCACTCGGGGACCCGCCTGCCAGTGCCACTTTTCCGAGCGGGGGCCGCGACGACGTTTGCGGCTTCCGTACTCACTGCGTCTTCAGCTGACATCGGTCGAAGGTGGGTCGGATATAGCAAGCCATGGCACGGGACCAAAGCGGGTCGAGTCCGGACCCGAGGCCGACCCCGCGCCTCGGCTCAGGGCAACACGCGAATGCTGCTAAGTTGAAGTTGTTTGCGCCCTTCGGCGCGCACACGCACGTAGCGCGCGCGCTGCCGCGCGAAGCTCGCCTCGAATGTCTTGAACGGGGCCCGCTGTTTGGCAACAGGCTTCCAAGTCGAGCCGTTCGGGCTGACTTCGACAGTCAGCGGTACGCCGCTATCAGTGCAGCAGTCGAGCCGATTGACGATTTTCACGCGCGAAAAGTCGGCTAAAGCTCCCAGATCGAGCTCGAGCCAGGGGTCCGTTTCGAGCGTGGTTCTAAAGAAGAAGTTCGGGTTCTCGTCGCAGTATTGACGCGGGGAGTTGCAGACATTGATGCTGCTCGAACTCGCGCGCCAGCTCTTGTCGTGAGCCAGATCGAGCAGGTCTTCGCGCACGCCGCGCAGATAGCTGACGAAAACCACGAGCAACACGACGCTGCCCAGAATGCTTCCGACGCGCAGCCAGCGCTCGAACCTCGCGCGCACGAGCGCAGCCTCCGGCGCAGCGAGCCTTCGCGTGAGCGCGCTACCGAAGTCCCATAGGCGTCTGAGCGCGCGAGATTGCTCTTCCGGCGCGCGCTCCACGAGCGCGATCAGCGCCGAGGTGCGTAGCAACGGCAACAGCTCGTCGAGCGTCGTGCGGTCTCCCGCCGCCTCGAGCAGCCGCTTTTGGCCGATGCTCGCCAGCAGATAGGCGAAGTCAGGGGCCTCCGCAGGTGGCGTGCGATCGAGCGCCAACAGGCAATAGTAGATCGATTGGCGCGCGAGCTCGAGCGCGACCGCGTCGGGGCCGCCACTCCGCGCTGGGGTCGGCGTGCTCGCCGCGGTTCGCGAAAGCTCGGCCGCACGCGCGGCTTGCGCGCGATAACGAGTCAGGTAAAGCGGCTCGCTGTGCACGCGCGCCAGGGCCGAATCGACGGCGCGGGCCCGCCAAAGCCACTCGAGCAGGCGTTGACCCGTGCCGAGCGAAGACGCCCCATCGCTGGTCTTTGGCGCTGGCCCCGTGATGCTCGGCGATTCAGCAGGCATGCCGGCCTCAGTGGACCCGCGAAAGCACGCCAGGGTTCAGATTTTTGGGGTAGCCGCGCTTCGCCAAGGCGTACGTCCCGCTGATCTGCATCACCCCGAAGTCACCTTGTAGCGCCGGGCGCAAGTTCGTCGCTTCTTCGCCGCTGATCGGCAGCGAGAACAAGAGGTATTGGGCGTCGAAGACGCCGACGCGCAAGGTGTAGGCGTCGGCGCGGCTCGACACGTGTGGCACGAGGTTCTCGGAGCTACAGATCTTGGCCGTGGGCGGTACCTTGGCGATCAGATCCAGCACTTTGCGGTAATTGGCGCGATCTTCCTCGCTCGTGCCGAACTTGTAGGGGCCGAAGCCGCCGCGCACGGTGTTCTGCTGAAAGATCGCGCCGTACTGATAGCTCGTGAAGAGCGACGACAGCACGATCGCCCAGAGCCACGCGCGTTGTCGCGTGGTGCCGCCGATGTCCCCGGCAAACTGCGGCCTCTGGACCCAGGCCAAATTCGCGAGCATGGCGACGAATAGAAACGCGGTCCAATGGGCCGTGTACTGGAACGAAATCTGGATCAGCGGGGGGTAGCCAGTGGCAAGTAGCGTAAAGAAGAACCCCGGCAGCGTGCACAGCAAGCCTATCGGGCGCCGCCACGGAAAGAAGCAGAGCGGCGCGCCGATCTGCACCACGTAGAGGAGCTTGTCCTGCTCGAGCAGGCTGGTCAGCGTGAACACGGGGTTTGCGAGGACCGTCTTCATCACGCCGCCGAAGGCGTGCTCGCCTGGCGGCAACAAGCCCGCGTACTGATGCACGAACGACTCATCGCCGTGCAGGAAGCGCGGCATGACGATGCCCTTCATGATGAAGAAATAGACCGCAGCCACGCTGGCTACTACCAGCCCACCGCGCGCGTTTCTTCCGGAGAAGATCAGGTACGCACCCACGATGATCAACGCCGCGGCGACGTCCTCGCGAACCGATAGCGTCAGGATCACGGCCAGCGTGGCGAGCCCGTAGCGCCGCCCTTCGACGAGGTACAGGCATAGCCAGAGAAAGAACACGCCGAGTGGCAGGTAGTGAAAGTCGTAAAGGTTCGAGCCGTGAACGGGCGCGTAGAGCAGGTACAAGCAGGCGATGAGGCACGCGGTCCAGCGGCTCACGTAGCGTTGCGCGAGCCCATACAGGGGTAGCGCGGCCGCCGCGATCATCACGGACTGGAAGATCAGAAGCATCTCGGGCTTCTGGTAGGGCAGGTAAAAGAGCCCGATCACGTAGGCGAAGATCGTGGCGTGAAAGCCGAAATGCGTGCCCACGGGGCCCACGAGCGGCGAGCTCTTCATGAACTGCCCGCGGTGGACCAAGTTCCACAGCAGGTTGTTCTCGAGGCCGAGATCGAAGCTCGCGCTGCGCAGATTGTGGTGATTTTGGATGGTGTGATACGAGAAGAAACTCGCGTAGCCAATCCCCGCCAGCAGCACCAGTGACAGTGGCAGGAAGCCCTCGACGCGACGCGACGCACGCTCCAGCCCGCGCATCACGGGGATCAGGCGCGCCCCGAAGAGCGGTGGCGCGTTGAGGGAGGTGAGCAGCGCCGCGTGAATTCCGAAGGCGAGCACGCTGACCAGCACCCCGAAGGTGAGCTCACGCGCTTGCCACAGCTGCCAACGGAACATGTACGGCAAGATTCCGGCAAGCAGCAGCGGGGCGAGTCGCGCCGCGACGCCGGAGAGGCGCTTCAGCGAGCTGTTCGGCACCAGCGCCAGGTAGAACGCACCGATGAGTAACCCGAGGGCGCCAGAACCAAACGCCACGCCGAGCAGTTGCACACGCTCTCGAATCGGAACGCGGTTGTCGAGCGCATAAGGCAGCAAGCTGTCGCTCGAGGCCAGCGCCCAGCCGCACAGGCCGACCGACATGCCTTCGCCGAAGATCAGACTCAGCGTGCGAACCACCCCGTCGAGCGACAGCGCGGGCCCTTCGACACCCTCAGCGACGGCGGTGGTCCGCTCTGCAGCCGAGGGTGCAAGGGCAAACGGGGATCCCGATGCGACGTCGTCGTGTGGCATGCGTCGGCCCTCCTGATAGCGCATTCAGAGGGCGATCCCAAGCCGCGGAACTGCTGTTTTGGCCCGTCGCCAGCCGTGCGGGCCGGATCTCAGGGCAGGATAATGACGCGGCGTAAGTGCAGGTTGGTGCGCTTCTGGACCCGCAGACGAACCCAGCGGGCCATGGTCCGAGCAAAGCTCGACTTGTACTCGTAAAACTGGCGCGTGGTCCGGTCGACTTCTTTCCAGTGCTTTTGATCCAGGCTGACTTCCACGATCAAAGGGACGATGCGCTCTGCACAGCAATCGGTACGATTCAGGATGCGTGCTCCGGAGACGCTCTGAGCCCGACCTAGGTCGAACTCCACCCAAGGATTGTCCTCCTCTTGGGTGTGCACGAAATAGGTGTTGTTCCCTGCACATTCTTGCTCGGGGGAGTCGCAGCCCCCTGCGAACGTGGAACTTGCGCGCCACGGCTTGCCCTTGGCCAGATCCCGACGCGCCTCGAGTGCGTCCGGCCCGACGGAGAGCCCGACCGCCACCAACAGGGCGAGCAGCGCGAGCGCGAAAATGCGCAGCCAGCGCACGACGCCTTTGCGTTCTTGGGCCCACTGCCGCGCCTCCACGCTACGGAGCAGCCCGTGCGCAAGGGGCGCGAGATCGGCGGCGAGTGCGCTCGCCTCGCTGACGTCGAGGCGGGCGAGATCGATGAAAGTGGCACCCGCGAGCCGCTTTGCGAGTGCGTCGACTCGCTGCTCGCCGCCCGCCGCGCTGACCAACACAGCGCGCGGCGCACGCGCCCACACGTCGTCGAAATCGGTGCTCAGCGTGGGCGCGGTGTCGCTCCTTGTTGCAGCGGAATCGCTCGACGGCACGAGCTCGAGCGCTCGCAGCGCGCAGAAGGCCGCCTGCC
>JAEUAF010000459.1 GCA_019695485.1 Sorangium sp. | reverse complement strand
AGATTGCGTCCACCGCCCTCGGCATCGTCGTCGCCCTGATTTTCGTGGGGATCCCCTTCGCGGTGCGCAGCGTGCAACCGGTCTTGGAGGAATTCGACCAGGAAGTCGAAGAGGCCGCGCAGGTCTTGGGAGCCTCACGCTTTCAGGCTTTCGTGCGCGTGATCTTCCCGGCGCTGCTGCCCGCCCTCCTCACGGGCTTTGCGCTGGCCTTCGCGCGGGCGCTCGGAGAGTACGGCAGCGTCGTCTTCATTTCCGGCAACATGCCGCACAAGACCGAGATCGTGCCGCTCCTCATCGTGACCAAGCTCGAGCAATATGACTACCCTGGGGCGACGGCGCTCGCGTCGGTGATGCTGCTGGCCTCGTTCGGGCTGCTCCTTCTCGTAAACCTGCTGCAGCGCTGGGCGCGGAGGGCTGAGGCGTGAGCGCAGGGCCCTTCAGCGCGCGCGCGCCAGCCGGCAAGCGTCCCGCCACGACGGGCGAAGGTCAGCTGGCACGGCGTGGCTTGATCGCGCTCGCGCTCACCTTTCTGGGCGCGTTCGTCGCGGCCCCAGTCTTGCTCGTGTTCCTGTCGGCGTTTCAGAAGGGCTTCCGCCCCTACCTGAGCGCGCTCGGCGATCCCGAAACGCTGTCGGCGATCGAGCTGACGTTGCTGACGGCGAGCATCTCCGTTCCGCTAAACACGCTCTTTGGCGTGGCGGCAGCTTGGGCAGTCGCAAAGTACGACTTCTGGGGGAAAAGCGCGTTGATCACGCTGGTCGATCTGCCGTTCAGCGTGTCACCAGTGATCTCTGGGTTGGTCTTCGTGCTCTTGTTCGGATCGCAAGGTGTGTTCGGTGCCACGCTGCGTGCCCACGACATTCGCATCATCTTCGCCGTGCCGGGCATCATCCTGGCGACCACCTTCGTCACCTTCCCGCTGGTCATGCGCGAGGTGCTTGCCGTCATGCAGGCACAGGGCAACGACGAAGAGGAGGCCGCGCTCACGCTGGGCGCCAGCGGCCTGCAAATTCTATGGCGTGTCACGCTCCCCAAAATCCGTTGGGGGCTCTTTTACGGCGTGATCCTGTGCAACGCCCGAGCCATGGGCGAGTTCGGCGCGGTCTCGGTGGTGTCTGGCCACGTGCGCGGCGAGACGAACACCATGCCGTTGCAGATAGAAATTCTGTACAACGAGTACAACTTCGTGGCTGCGTTTGCCGTCGCGTCGCTACTCGCGGGGCTCGCGCTCGTGACGTTGGCGGCCAAGAAAGCCGCCGAGTGGACTTCCAGTTCGCGCCCCCAGCCCCGCTCATCGGGCAGCGGCGAGCTGGCCCCGACAAGCATTCCGCCCTTGCCACTTCCGGAGCGTTCATGACCGCCGCTGTCAAAGTTCGTGAAAATCAAGCTGGTGCGCAAGCGAGCGCTGGTGTCCGCGTGGAAGGCGCGACCAAACGCTTTTCGGGTCCTGAGCAGCCTGCTGCGGTCTCGGACGTCTCGTTCGAAGCGCCGCGCGGCAAGATCACGGCGCTGCTAGGGCCTTCAGGCTCCGGCAAATCGACGCTGCTGCGCATGATCGCGGGGTTGGAGAAGCCGGACGCCGGTCGGGTCTGGATTGGCGGCGCCGACGTTACCCAAGTCTCACCGAGAAACCGCAAGGTGGGCTTCGTGTTCCAAAGCTACGCTCTTTTCAAGCACCTCTCGGTGTTCGAGAACGTCGCCTTCGGCCTGAAGATTCGCAACGCCAAACCCAAGGACATAGAGCTCCGCGTCCAGGAGCTCCTCGCACTCGTGCAACTCGAGGGTTATGGCACCCGCTTCCCCTCTCAACTCTCGGGCGGTCAACGCCAGCGCGTCGCGCTGGCTCGCGCTCTCGCGACGGACCCGGAAGTCTTGCTGCTCGATGAACCGTTCGGCGCCCTCGATACGCGCGTCCGTATCGAGCTTCGGCGCTGGATGCTCGAACTCCAGGAGAAGACCCACACGACCACGGTGTTGGTGACGCACGACCAGGAGGAAGCCTTCGAACTTGCTCAGCATGTCGTGCTCCTGGCAGACGGAAAGCTCGCTCAAGCAGGCAATCCGCACGAGCTTTACGACCGTCCGGTGACGCCCTTCGTGGCTTCTTTCATCGGGGGTGCCAGCATGCTCTCCGGCACCGTGCGCAGCGGGTTCGCCTGGCTCGGGAATCTACCGTTGCAAACGTCGACCGCCGCGCCGGACGGAACGCTGGTGCGGGCCTATGTGCGCTCGGGGGACGTGCGCATCGCTCGTCCCCGAGGGACCGGTCCGGACGCGCCATCGGCGCGCGTCGGGCGCGTGGTTCGCCTCGGCTCGAAAGTTCAGGTTTCGTTGTTGCTACCGAGCGGCGAGGCCTTGAACCTGGAGATTCCGCGCACGGAATTGCACGAGCTCGGAATCGAAACGGGCGACCCCGTGAGTGTGGATCTCACGGACGCCAAGGTGTTCGTCGACGACTACGCGATCTAGCGTTCGCTGGTGCTGGCCAGCGACATCGTTCGACGCTTGCCGCCCGGACAACTGAAGAGGAGGGCGGCGGCAAACCGCACGATCCTCTTCCCGTAGCCGCATTACTCGAGGCCGATGAGCTGTCGGGCTGCGAGCCGCGGAACGAGGTCGCCCCGCTCCACTGCGAGCGTGATCTCGCGGCTCGTGGCCTGCGACGCGCTAAGCTCGAAGCGCGCCAACACCGCCTCTGCCAGCGCGCTCTTCAGCCAAGCGACGCGCTGCGCTCGGCGACGTCGCGAAATGGTTCCGTCCGCTTCCAGCGCGGCAAAGCGCGCAGTCAGTGCCGTCCAAAGCTCGCTGACTCCGCGCCCTTCGAGCGCGCTCACCGCTAGCACCGACGCGCTGCCGTGACGCATCCACGAGAACAGCGATTCGAGACGGCTGCTCTCGAGTGCTGCTTGCACGGCGTTCGGGCCATCCGCTTTGTTGAACACGACGAGGTCGGCGTGCTCGAGCAAACCACGCTTGATGCCTTGCACGTCATCGCCGGCACCGGCCAGCAGCACGACGACCAACACGTCGACCAGTTCGGTCACGGCGATTTCGGCTTGCCCGCTGCCCACGGTTTCGACCACCACCAGATCGAACCCCGCCGCTTCCAGCACCACCAGCGCCTCGCGGGTGCGCCGACCGAGTCCGCCGCTCGCCCACGACGACGGACTCGGTCGCACGAAGGCCTCCTCCGCTTGCGCGAGGCGCCCCATGCGAGTCCGGTCGCCGAGCACGCTGCCCCCGCTCAGCTGGCTGCTGGGGTCGATGCTGAGCACGCCGACGCGGCGTCCGTGCCGAATGGCCTCGAGGCCGAGCGCGTCGATCAGGGTGCTCTTTCCCGCGCCGGGAACGCCGCTGACGCCGAGCCTCAGGGCGCCTCCCG
>JAEUAF010000395.1 GCA_019695485.1 Sorangium sp. | reverse complement strand
ATGAACGTCCGGTTGCGTGATGCGGCCTGCCGCACCCTGCCGCGCGTCCCATCGCCGCCGGGGGTCGACGAAGTCTGCAAAAGCTCGCGGCGCCCGGCTGCGAGCGAGCTCTACCGCGGTTTGAAATGCCGGGTGATAGGGTCGGGCCTGAGCTCGCCTCCGTCCGCCCCCGCTGAGAAAGATCGTCGGCCTCGGCACGGCGAGCTCTGGGAGCTGGGGTCCCCCACTGATCGCCTGGGTCCGCCCCGTTGTGAAAGATCGGCGGCCAGTTGATTGCAGGAACCCCCGACCCGCGTCCTCCAGTAGATCCTCGCCCGGCTCTAGGTCGTGCTCAGGTGCCCGGAGCCCGTCACGCCCGGCCCGCGCAGTTCTGTCAATGGAGCGGAACACGCAGCATTAGAAGCAAGACCGCGCGGTCGCAGCGGGCGGCCACGTGAAATTCGCTTCATGCGAACCTCAAATCGGGACCACTTCTGCGACGCTCACTGGTTCCTACGGCTGCGCCTCTGCGGCGTGTGGGCCAACGGCACGACCTGGGAGGCGAAGCGCATCTCCGACGCGGGCGTTTCCGAGGGGCAATCTTGGCCGGCGACGATACTGGTCCAAAGCCGGCGGCCGTCCGCTGCGGCGCGACGCCACCTCAGCAGAGCGCCCAGAGCGGCCTACCGCTAGCCCCCGCCGTGTTGACCTCAGTTTCGGGGCGCCCGAGTGCGCGCGCAAAGAGGCAGCACACCTCAAGCGGCAACCGCTCGCCTGTCCAGGGCTGGGATGTTCAGCGCCGTCGAGAGGATGTAACTTAGCGGGCCGTAGCAGCGACGAGCTGGCTTCTGCGGGAGTCCGTCGTCGGCAGGTAGACCGAGAGTTTCAGCCGTGCTCTGGCCACGGCGCACGGGGTCCTGGTGGACGATGAGCTGCCCGTTAGATGCCCATTGCTCGCTTGAATCGCTTCGCGTCGGCAAACATGTCGACGTTCGTGAACACATAGGTTGCGTTCTGGGCGGCGCCGCCCTGCGCGATTTCCGCGAGGCGCTCGATCGCCGGGTCCTCGTAACGCGACTTGTGCCCGGCTGGGCCGGGGAGGCGATAGTACGCGATGTTTCGCTTCGACAGGCCTTGCTGCAGCGGATCGCGCGCAGCGAGCGTCGCGGTATCTTCCGCGAGATCGTCGGCTTCGTCCGGCTTCCAGGCGGGGCCTGACTCCCAGACGACCGTCTCGAACTGCTTACGGACGCTCTTAAGGAAGTCCTTGAGCGCACTCTTGTTGGCGCGCGAACACGGAAAATCCGGCGGGGCAACGAACACGGCAGCTTTCGCTTCCAGTTCGGTCGCGACCTCACCCAGGGTGCGGAGCGCCGTCTCGACGACCTTCCCGTCCCGGAAACCCTCTTGCCCGATCTCCCGAGGGCCTAGCAGCGCGAATTCGAACCCGGTGGGTGCTTCGCGGCGCCAGCGGCGCAAGGTGCCTGGGCCTGGCACGGCAAGGTGCGTCTCCTGCACTTCGACGAACAGGTATTCTTTGAAGTAGCGCGTGGCGGGAACTGCAAAGCCCGCGCAACCAACGACCATCATGACGGGGGCACCGTAACACACGCGACCGGTGCGCGCCCGGACCGCGATGCCGAAAACCCCGCGCCCGCAGGCTCAGCGGCCACTTTTATCCGCTCTAACTTCCGTAAGGTTCCAGCGCGAGGTCGAGGCACCGCCACGGCGACGCTGAAACGTCCAGCATTGGGACGTTTCAGTGCGCCGGGCGCGAGTCTTTCGAAATGGCGCGTGGCCTTAGGGGCTTTAGGGCTTCGCGGGATCGACGAAACACTCAGTTTCGCAGTGATCGTGCATGCAGCCAATCAAGTCGCTGGTTGCGTTGCCAATCAGTCCCCCGCAGCTTGGAGTCCCCGCCTCCGCGGCGCACTCGAAGGGGTCGACGTCGGGATCGTAAGCGCCACCGGCGGCCTTGGCGCGCTTGACGATGCAGGCTTCGTACGCTTGGAATTCTGAGCCTCCGTCCGGGCCGCCAAAGGCGCACTGATCGAGCGGGCCCGTGCCGAAGCATTGCTTGACGATCGCGCAACACTGGGTGGTCAGACATGCGTGGCAAAACGTGTTGTCTGCAGGGGCGAACTCGCAGCTTCCGGCCGGTGTGCCCATCGGCGTGGTGCTGGTGTCATCACAAGACACCATTTCTGCGGCGCCTCCTGTGGCGGTTGACGCGCCACCGCTCGTCGATGCGCCGCCGGTCGCCGCGCCACCGCTGCTGGCTCCGCCCGTAGCCGCCACGCCGCCGCTAGTGGCGCCACCTTTGGAGGCCCCGCCGCTGGACGCTCCGCCGGTCGTTACGCTGGTTCCGCCCGTGTCCGAGCCGCCCATGTTACCGCCGTCCGATGTCGTGATCGTGCAGGCCATTGGGATCGAGCAGGCCGCGACCGCGAACACCAGGAGCCAAGCCGTCTTCGTTGTTTGCATGAGTTCCGTCCAAGAATGCGAAAATGACCTCTCAACGGGGTCAAAAGCCGATCACCCGACGCTTCCGGATGACTTGTTCTACGGAAGCTTAGCCGAGTTTATTCGCCCACAGTTTAGTTCTGGCGACGAAACTTTGGTCATCAGCGCAATTCGCTGAAATCATTCAGGTTCTAGACCCGAGGCGGCCCCGTGGCTGGATTAGCGCCGCGACGGAGCCCCTGGGCGCGACACGCACACCCACCTCATTCTCCGATGGTCTTGCGCACCTTGCTCAGGACTTCGTCGATCTTGAAGGGTTTCTGGATGTAGTGCCGCGCGCCGGTCTGGATGCCGCGGATGATGTCCGTCGACGCCGTGCGGGCGGTCAGAAATATGATCGGCACTTGCTTCAGCTGCGGAATCGCGCGCACGCGGCTGGCCACGGCGAAGCCGTCCAGGTCCGGCATCATGACGTCGAGCATCAGCAGCTGTGGTGGCGGCTCCTCAGTCGCGAGGCGCAGCGCGAGCGAGCCCGTCGCAGCATGCTGGACGTCGTAGTGCACGCCGAGCACACGCGTCAGGAGACCGGCGATCGCGCTGTCATCCTCCGCCACGATAATGCGTTTGCGCTTGGTTTCTGGGGGCTTTGGGGCGGACACGGTCGAGGGGCTAGGGGTAGCACGAATTCGCGCTTTCGCCGTAAGCGTTGTTTCAGCTCCCAGAGTCATGGAAAGCGACGCTCGCTGGTAGTAAAGGGGTTAGCGAATGCCCAAGATCCTCCATATCGAGGATGACCCCGCGAACCGGCTGCTGGTTCGCAAGCTGCTCACCCCAGCGGGGTTCGACGTCGTCGACGCGGTAGACGGCGTTGAAGGAGTGCGAAAAGCGCTCGAAGAGCGGCCTGATCTGGTGCTCGTCGACATCTCCATTCCCGGTCTCGATGGCTACGAAGTAACGCTGAGGCTGCGGTCCGAGCCGACCCTGCGCGGGATGCCCATCGTCGCGATCACGGCCGAGGGCAACCGCGATGCGAGCCTCGCCGTGGGATGCGACGGCTACCTTCAGAAGCCCATCGACGCGCGCTCTTTTGCCGACACCGTCGGCGGCTACCTGCGCGGGAAGAAGGAAAGCGCCTCGCCGGATGCCACAGGCCAGCATCTGCGACTGCAGAGCCAACGCATCGTCTCCCACTTGGAAGAGAAGATCGCTCAGCTCTCGGCGGCAAACAGGCGATTGGTCGAGGCAGACCAGGCGAAGAAAGAATTTTACCGAAATATCTCTCACGAACTGGCAACGCCGATGACGCCGATTGTCGGGTACATCAAGCTGCTCGTTGACGGAGAGCTCGGTGATCTGACGACCCCTCAGACGAAGGCGCTTCGTGCCATGGACGATTGCGTCCAGCGTTTGCGCCGCTTGATCGACAACCTCCTCGACGTCACGGCGCTGGAGACGGGGCGGATGCGGTTTGCGCCGCGCGAGTACGACCTCGGCGACGTGGTTCGCGCAGCCATCGCGCGCCAGCCTGCCTTCGACGACGGACGGCTGCGCCTGGTGGCGGACCTGCCAAAGCGGGGGGCGCTGCGTGGGGCGGGGGACGTTGACCGCCTGGGCCGCGCGCTCGACCAGCTCTTCGACAACGCCGCCAAGTTCGTGCCGGTCGGAGGCGCAGTTGGGGTTCGCGCTCGGCGTCTACCCTCCGGGCACTTCGAGATCTGCATTGCTGACACGGGTCCTGGCATCGTCGTCGATAAGTCGTCCAAGCTCTTCGAGCCCTTTTACCAAGTGGACGGCTCACCCACGCGCATGCATGGCGGCACGGGCGTGGGGCTCGCCATCGTGCGCGGGGTGGCGCACGGGCACGGGGGTGACGTGCGAGTGGCGTCGCCCGCAAATGAGGAGATCGTGGGCGAGCACTTCTCAGGTGCGGCCTTCTACTTCGTGGTCGCCGATGTCGCGAGCGGGCCCGTGAGCGAACTGCCTTCGCGCCCGTTCATGTAGCGGCGTGCTACCCGCGGGAGAGGTGATCCATGGGCTCGAAGGCCGAAGACGAGGGGGCCTACCTCGATTGGAACGCCACGACCCCGCCTCATCCCGAGGTGCTGGCGGCCATGACTCATGCCAGCGCGGTCGCGTGGGGCAATCCGGCCAGTGTGCATGGGACTGGGCGGCGTGCACGCCTCGAGGTCGAGGAGCTGCGAGAGGCGCTAGCTCGAGCACTTGGCGTTCATGCGCGCGACGTTGTGCTCACATCCGGCGGCACCGAAGCGAATAACCTCGCCCTCGCGCAGGCCCCGGGGCTCGTCACTAGTCGTCTTGAGCATCCCTCAGTGGTGCGAGTCGCGGACGCTCTGGCGGCGAGCGGTCGGCCCGTGCGCTGGCTCTCCGTCTCACCAGGCGGCAGGCTCGATTCGGCCGAACTGCGGGAAGCGTGTCGTGACATGCCAGCGGGGAGCTGGGTCGCAGTCCAGGCGGCGAACCACGAGACCGGAGTGCTCCAGCCGATCGCGGAGCTTGCTCTGCCCGTTCACGAGGCGGGCCTGAGATTCCACGTGGATGCCGTACAGGCGTTTGGCAAGGTCGACTGCTCGGCGCTCGCGGCCGCCGATTCAATCGCGATCGCTAGCCACAAGATCCGCGGCCCTAAAGGGATCGGGGCTCTTGCGTTTCGCGGCCGCGCACCAAAGCCGCTCCTGCTTGGGGGAACCCAAGAGCGTGGTCTGCGCCCTGGAACGGTGGACGCTGTCGCGGCGGCGGGGTTTCGAGCTGCTCTGCGTCTGGCCGCGGAGGGGCCCGCACGGTGGGGCCGGCTCGCCCTGCTCCGCGATGCGCTCGAGGCGGCACTGACCCCGTTGGCGGTCGTGAACGGCTCCGCGCCGCGGCTCCCGCACGTGAGCAACCTGTCGTTCTCCGGGCAGCGAGGCGATGAGCTCGTGGCCGCTCTGGACTTGTACGGCGTGAGCGTTTCGAGCGGTAGCGCGTGCGCGGCGGGGACCGCGGAGGCATCGCCGGTGATCACGGCGATGGGAGGCCGCGAGCGAGCGTTGGGCGCGCTGCGGATAAGCTTCGGGGATGCCACACCGCCAGAGTCGCTCACCTTACTGAAAGACCTGCTGTTTCAGTTAGTTGGCGGCGGCGTGGCCAAAGGCTCGCGTAGCCCCTGACGCAGCCGTCTGGTTCTTCTGGATCGACCTGAATCGGGGCCCGCAAGTCCCCGAGTTCAAAGCCAGATGTCGCTGACCTGGGCAGGATTGTCGGGCTTCTATTCAAAAGAATACCGAACGCTCGGTCCGTGACGTGTGTTCAGTCTTTCGAGGACAGCGACGAACGCACTTGAAGCCTACGCTTCAAGTGCTTGAATTTGCACGCTGTCGCGTCGCCTCGTAGAGCGCAACGGCGGCCGCGACCGAGGCGTTCAGCGACTCGATCGGGCTCTCGCCGATCAGACGCGCGAGTCCAGTGCACGCCCGGCGGACGGCAGGCGTCATCCCGCTCTGCTCACTTCCGATGACCAGCAAGGTTGGTCCGCGGAGGTCGAATTCCGAAAGCGCGCGGTCAGCCTGGGCGTCGAGTCCGATGACGGCGACGCGCTGCTCGGCGGCTTCCGCGAGCGCCTTTGGCAGCGACGCCACGCGGCAAAGCCTGGCGAACTCGGCCGCGCCGGCCGCGGCGCGAAGGGTCGCTGGGCCGAGCGGGGCGGAGGAATGCTCGCCCCAGATGACTGTCTTTGCCGACAGACCTACCGCGCTCCGCAAGACCGCGCCGAAGTTCTGAGGATCCTGCACACGGTCGAGAACGATGCCGAGCAGCTCTCGATCCTCGAGAAGGGTCGCGAAGTCCGCGTTGGCGAGCTCCGGAGCCCAGGCGGCGACGCCTTGGTGCATCACTCCGCCGGCCAGACGATCGAGCGAAGGCCGGCCCACGACTTCCACCGTCACCCCTTGATCCTCGGCGAAGCGCTTGAGGGCGCCAAGCCGCGGATTCTCATCCGCCTCGAGGACCACTCCGCCTAGCGCAGCGCCGTGGGCTCGAATGGCAGCC
>JAEUAF010000782.1 GCA_019695485.1 Sorangium sp. | reverse complement strand
GACGTCGGCGACTTCACGCTGAACGACATCCTCGCCGAGCTCGATAAGCCGTGCCGTGACCCGCGAAGCAGCTTCGAACCGCCGAAATTTCGGGACGACGTCCGCGAACTTTCTGATCTGAAGCCGGGCATGGAGCTCGAGGGCGTGGTCACGAACGTCGCGGCGTTCGGGGCATTCGTGGACGTGGGCGTACATCAAGACGGCCTCGTGCACATCTCCGAGCTCGCTGATCGGTTCGTGAAGGACCCGCACGAGGTCGTGAAGGTTGGCGACAAGATTCAGGTGCGCGTGCTGGAAATCGACCTCGATCGCAAGCGGATCGGCCTGACCGCGCGCAAGAGCCCGGGGCCGCGCGAGGCGGGCGACCGCGCGAAGCCCGAAGCAGGGCGCACTGACGGGCGGCCCCAGCAGCAAGGACACGCGCGCGGCGGCGATGGGCGAGGCCGTGACGGGCGCTCGGGTGATTCACGCGGTCGCGGTGATTCCCGCGGCGGCGGGCGACCCGATTCGCGCGCCGCGGGTGGGCAGCGGGGCGCTAGTGGCGGCGGCGGAAATGACGCGCGCGCGCCCGGCAACGCCGAGAGCAAGAACCTCAGCCACAACCCGTTCGCGGCGTTTTTCAACAAGCGCTAGGCAAGCGCAATTGAGCTGACAAGGTAGGGCTTGCGGCCCTGCGCTACGCGTTGCAACGAAAGGGAGGCGGGCAATGCTACTGTCAGGCGCATGAAGCGCAGTTTCGCCGTGGTGGTTGCGCTCTTTGCTGTCGCCTGTGGCGGAGGGCTCGACGGCGCTGCCGGCTCCGGAACAGGCGGAGCGACCGCTGGGGCCGCTAGCGGATCGGGCGGCAGCGACGCCGCGGCTAGTGGCGGGAGCGGAGGGGATCAGTGCGCGGCTCTAGCGGTTCCAAGCGAGGCGCACTCGCTGAGTCTGACGTTTCCATTCGAAGTCATCGCTGTGCCGACGAGCGTGGACGGATACGTTTTCGTGGAGGGTTCGGCGCCCGGAGAACTCGACTTGGTGAGCGAAGCGGGGCAGCGCATGGCCATCGGAATCAGCCCGCCGAATGCCGCGCTCACAGGACTCCCAATCGGCTCCCGACTATGGTTTTCGGGGTATGCACTTGCTGAGCAGCCAGTCCCCTGGGTGTACCGCCGCGGCGTGCATTTCGCCTTGCGAACGGACGAACGAGGTCCGCTGCTGCTCGCCGCAATCGAAGACATGCTGCTCTCTGGTGATACTCTCTTGGGGATTCCGCTCGATGTTCGCTCGCGCTGTACGGCGCTGTCCGTCCTCGACCAGAGGTCTCCAAGCACTGGGGAGCTCTGCACCATCAGCACAGAATACTTCGAGGTCGCGATTTCGTCAGACCCGCCCGTCACGCTGGCACCGGGCAGCGTTGCGACGGTGGCAATCGGCGGTGACGCCTATGACCTTGCCCTGCTTAGCGGCGAAGATAAGACCTATCCCGACCCGAGCTGCCAGCCGAACGATTCGCAGCGCGCTCTGTCACTTCAATTTACCTTGGTGGCAGAAGATCTGGCTGGGCTTCTCGCGAATCAGCCCGTGTTTGCAGAGAGTCTTCCTGCCTGCCGAATGGGCACCGATACCCCGCCCTTTCAATTGGACTCCGCGTCCCTGAACTGGAGCGCGCTGTCGGCGCCTCCGAGCGATTCGCCGATGTCGATCTACGGCTCGGACGCAGACTCCGTCACCTTCGCGCTACCCAACCTGGGGATGCTGACTGCGCGCGGACTCTCGATGCAAGGCCGCGCGATGCTCGAGCGAGCCCGGTGGTTTTCCTGGGTCGCTTATAGTCAGTATGTGATTCGGGATGGCGACGGAGGGAGAGTCCTCGCCTTGGAGAGCGCAGGAGCGCTTTCGAAGTTGTCGGCGCTTGCGGAGGGCGTCGACGTGCTCGGCTTGCAGATGTCCGCTGAACCGCGTTGCGATTGGATTCCCGCTGCGTGCAGCTCGCAGGGCGCCTCTCTGTTCGACGTGGTGTACGCCGATCGCCCGGGTCATCGCGTGCCGTCGCAGCAACGCACCACGGTCACCTCGGCGGCAGGCAGCTACGACGCTTGGGTCGGTGTGGAGCCGTCGTGCGGGCTCGACCCGTTCGTGAGCGCGGCATTTCTTGCGACGGAGTAGGGTTGCCGCGGCGCGCAGGCGGAGCGCTCGACAAGGGAACGCTACAGGCTCTACCGAGCCCAAACAGCGGCGTTGCGTGGCGCTGAATCACCACGTTGGCCTCGGGTGGGAGCGGTTCGAAGCCGACCTCCACTTGCGAAGCGTCCGGACAGTTGGCGACGCCCACCCCCGCAATCTCGACGAACTGCGTCGGTCCACCCTTGCTGATCAGGGATCGAAGCTGCTGTCGTCAGTAAGGAAGCCAAAGCGTGTTTGTGGGATCGGCGATGAGCGTCCCGAGACGGGCGTGTCGTGGCAAAAGACGCAGCCCGGAGTTCTTACTACGCGAGGATCGGGTGTGAGTCAGCGCGCGCGCCGGTAGTGCATGGCGACCGCGCCGTTGCGGAGCGGCTTCGCCGAGACCAGCTCGAGTCGTCGCGTGCTGGGCAGCCCGCTCTGATACAGGGTCGGCCCGTGGCCGGCGATTCTGGGGTGGACGAGGAACTTGTACTCGTCGATCAGATCCAGCCGGTCCAGCTCGGTCGCGAGCCTGCCGCTACCGAGGAGCACACCGGCTTGGGTCGCGTCCTTGAGCTTCTGCACGCCTGTGCGTAGGTCGCCGGCGATGTGGTGGCTGTTGCTCCACGGGAAATCCTTTCGCGTCGACGACACCACGTACTTCGGCTTGGCCTCCAGCTTGACCGCCCACTCGCGCATCGCCGGCGGCGCCTCCTGATCGCCGCGGGCGACCGTCGGCCAGTAGCTCTCCATCATCTCGTAGGTGACGCGGCCCCACAGCATCGCCCCACTCTCGTCCATGAGGTGGGTGAAGAAGGCGTGTGTCTCGTCGTCGGCGATTCCCTCCTGGTGGTCGACGCAGCCATCCAGGGTGACGTTGATGCTGAAGGTCAATTGTCCCATAGTGTCCTCCGTTCTAGATCCGCGACGAGACGCTCCCAAGTTCTGGGAAGAGCAACCGTTAGCGGGAGCGCCGAGCGGTGCCGAGCACCAATATGTCGCTCACCGTACCGAAGTCGCGATCGTGGGTAACGAGGGCGGAGCAGCCCTCCTCGAGTGCGACGGCGAGCTGGAACGCGTCCGGAAGCTTCAGTGCGTGACGCAGCCGCAGGCGGGCAGCGAGCACCGCGATGTCAGCGTCGATGTCGCGAATCTCCCAACCTGGATTTTGGGTGATCGTGCGACGATATCGCTCGGCCAATGCGTCTCTGTTTGCTCTTAGAGGCCCTGTGACCACCTCCGCCACTGTAATCGGCGTCACGAGTGCCCGGATTCGACCCTTGTCCACCGCCTCGAAGATCGAGCGAAACGGCGCGCCGAGCGGATTCCCCTCGAGAACATAGATGATCGGGTTCGTGTCAATGAGCACGGTCCCGCCATCGGGGACCTGTGCCGCAAGCGTCATTGCCATTCATCCCGCAGGCGCTTCAGGGTCTTCCGGGATTCATGCCCCCATAAACCGGCACCGGTCCCAGCAAGCGAAAGAAACGAAAGCCTCGGCTTGCCGTTCGTTCTGCTGCCCACGGGCACGACCTCAGCGTAGGGCTTGCCTCGCTTCGTAATGACGCTGTGCTCCCCGCGATGCGCCCGCTCGATGAGCTCGGGAAGTAGGGTCCGTGCTTCCTCGGCGCCGTAGCTCTTCTTTGGCATGACCGAAGTGTACGGTCCGTACGGTTCGCCGGCAAGCGAGAGCGACGTTCATGCGATCAGGGGGCCCAGGTCGGCGGATACAAGCGACGCAGTCGCTCCCGGTCGGCTTCCGTCAAAGGAAAGAAGTGCGGCGTCTCGGAAGCGTAGATGTTCGGCCGACAAGGCGCTGGGCGGCCGCACATGAGCGTCGTCGGGTCCGCGTTGTGGCCAAGTCCAAGCGCGTGGCCGAGTTCGTGGGCGATGACGTTGCGGACGACGTTGGGCATCGTGAGTGGTTCGAGCTGGGCGCCCTTGATTGCGATGAGGCGGCGCTTGCCGATGCGCGTACTTGCGAGCCGAGGCGAATCAAGGGGTGCCGAGCTTGACGGTCCAGGAGCGCGTATCAAAGAGGGATACGTTGGCCTGGGTGTTTGGATCGACGACCCGGAGTTCTGTGAAGCAGTCCTGCGTGATCCAGATTTGTTGTCCGACGATCGTCGTGTTGGCACGCTGTTCGATGATGCTGTCCTGGCCCGTGCCATCGACGCGGCAATAGTCCGTCGCTCTCGGTTTGAAGTACCAGAATGTCGTGAACATCGGCACGGGGTACGTCGCAGGGTAGACTCCTCCGGTCGGGTTGCCGTCGATGTCGACCACGCTTCCCCAGTAATCCGGGGCGCACATTTCCTGGTACGGCACCGCAACTGACAGGCTCCCATCGGCAGCCAGCGTGACGTTGAGGGTCACGTTCTGTGCCGTCGTGTCGTTGCGACAGGGCGGGTCATTCTGTGCGTAGCAGCCGCTGCCCGCGAAGTTGACGACGCAAATCTGGTCGTTCGGCTCGATGGTGCCGCTGATCGCTTTCGTTCCGGGTTTTCCTCCGAAAAGCGTGCGAATCCAGCATGTATTGTAGATCGTGGCGTCACTGTCGTCGCAGTCGGTTCCGAGACAGGCTCCACCCCTGCCGTACCCATCCTTGTCCAGATCCTCGCACCACGGAGGGCAGGCCGGGCACGACCCGCCGCAGTCGACGCTGACTTCGTTGCCATTCGCGATTCCGTCACTGCACGTGGGGGTCGGCGGTGCACTGCCCACCAGGCTCGGCGCGCTGCGGCTCTTGAATGTACCGTCACCGAGCTGGCCGTAGGTGTTGTCTCCCCAACACCAGACCGCGTCGTCGGTGTCACGTGCGCAGCCGACAGTTGCGTAGTAGCCGAGCGCCACGTCGACCCATTTTCCCTGGGGCGCCTTGACCTCCGTCCAGGCGTCGGCTTTTGGCACCTGGTGGTCCGTGACCCAATATCCATCGCCCAGTTGGCCTGCCTGGTTGTAGCCGCGACACCACAGCTTCCCGTCCTTGTCGATCGCGCACATGTTGTCGGTGCCGGCGGCAGCCACGTCGGTGACGCCCGCTGGAGCCGTCGCGTCCAGCATCGGGTAGCCATACTGGGCAAAGCGCCAAACGCCTGAAGCGTCGCGCAAGAGACCATTAGACTCACCAACTGACACCTGGGTGGCCGGCGCGCCGAGAGTGTCGGTTGCGCTCGCCAATTGCGGGCCTGCTGTCGACTTGTACACGTTGGCATTCGCTATGTCCGTCGTAGTCGGGTCGTAGCGGTGCCCCCACGACCAAAACACGTCCATCGTTCCCGTGCCTGTCGACGAGCGATGGACCGCGCCGGCCGCTGCGCTATCCATCTCGATGTCGACGAAGGGCCCTTTTCCGGCGGCGACCTGAGTCGGGGTTAGGGAGTCGGTCATCGATCCCGTTCCGCGCAGCGCGTAGCCGCCCTCTCCCCAGCACCACAGCGACCCATCCGTCTTGATGGCACAGCCCGTGTGCCTTGCGTAGGCGACCCGCACGAAGCCGTCTCCAACTTTGAGCGGAACGGCACTTGCCGCAGCGCCGTTCAGCGAACCTTTGGGGCCGAGCGAACCGCGCCAGTTTTCTCCCCAGCACCACAGCGAGAGATCAGTCTTGATTCCGCAGGTAACGCCGTCGTCGAAGTTTGCATTCGCGACGGCTACGGCCAGCCAGGCTCCCTCAACCACCGTCGGCGTCGCGTTTTGAGTGCCGCGACCGACGTAGCCAAGCTCGTTGGTGGAGTTGCTCCCCCAACAACGGAGCTCGGTGCCATGGATGGCGCATGCATGGTCCGCTACGTCGAGCTTTGGGCCAACCGTTAGCCCCGGCACTTGCGACTGGCTACCGCCCGTGCCGCTTCCTCCCGCGGCGGTTCCACCCGCAGATGAAGTCGAGCCGCCCGCAGCCGTGCCGCCGCCAAGTCCCGAAACACCGCCGGTCGTGAGCCCTCCAGCGCCGGACATCGAAGCTCCAGCCTGCGCGCCACCGCCCATGGAGCTGCTCGCGCGACCGCCGCTAGTAGGGGAGGCTCCGCCGAGACTTGAGGAACCTGCCACGGCAGATTCTCCGGCGCCGGGCCCGCTGCCGGCATTGCCGCCACCGACTCCGCCTCCGGCCAACGACGCGCCCCCCGCGTTGCTCGTTCCCCCGCTGTTAGTACCTGACGCTTGTCCCCCGACGCTCGACGAACCGCCCGCGCTGCGGCCCGATCCGCCGGAGGTCGAGGAAGACGCGCCTTGGCCGGAGCCACCTCTTGAAGCGCTAGAAGTGCCGCCCAGGCTCGTCGACTGCTGGGAGTTGGAAGCGTTGTTGCCGCTACAAGCGACTCCAAGCAAGAGCAGAAGCGCGGGCCTGTGGGTAAAGCGGCTGTTCATCAGGTAAAGACCTCTGCGTTTCGCGCCTCTCGCAAGATTGCGCCGAACAGCGGAAACTTGAAACGATGGCAACCTTTAGGTTCGCAGCGCGATTTTCC
>JAEUAF010000124.1 GCA_019695485.1 Sorangium sp. | reverse complement strand
CGCGTGGGCTTTGGTCGTGAGGGGGCGCCCTGGCACGAGCGCCTGGGGATGGGGGGCGCCGCCTCGGCCGCTGCGCTTGAGCTCGATGTGCGTCGACCCGATGTCCTTCACGTCGCCAGCTGACTTTCCGGTGTCAGGATCGATCGGCGTCGGACGCGAACGAATCGCGTGCTCCTGCTCTGGGAAAGCGTAGCGATAGATCTTGGAGCGCTTTTCGTTCTTCGGTTCGCCGACCAGCGTGAGTCCGGCAAGCGCGGCGCGATCCTCGAGCCGCTCGTCGCGAGGTAACTCCTGACAGCGGTAGTACTCCCAGTGCCCGGACTTGGCTTCGCGCCAGTGCCAATCGAGCAGATTTGCCATCAAACGCCGCGCCGCTTCGCTCTGCGTGTCGTGGCGCGGATCGTCGGGCAGGCCGAGGCTTAGCTTCTCAGCCACGAGCGCGGAGTCTCGGGGAGCGTCCTCGATCGGCTCGTCGTTTTGTAGTGCGGGGCGCAGCAGTGTGCGACCGCTGGCGCGTTCGAATTCGCCGCGCCGGGCCTCGAGCCAGTTTCGGAGTTGCCACGCGGAGCGGCAGTCGTCCTCGTTGTATCGCTCGATGGTTTGCTCGAGTTCCGGTTCCTTGCCGCTCTCGTCACCGGTTTCGAGCCACCAACCGAAGAGTTGCATGGCCCGCGCCGCGGCGCGCAGATCGACCGTGCGCTCGAAATCGTAAAGCCCCTCGAGCTGCTTCAACGTGTAGCCTTCCACGGACGCGCGCAGCGCGCGGCGCACGATGGGATGCAAATCGACCAACACGTGATCGCGCAGCAGGCGATCCACTTCTTCCTCGCGCGTTTTGTGGCGACACGAGAGCTGCTTCAAGGCGTCGGCTTCGCGCTGGCCGAAATGAAAGACGTGCAGGTTCGCGAATTCCTGGCGCCCCCGCACGATGCGGTCGATCACGGCCTCGAAGGCGTGCTTCTCAGCGTTCGCATCCGTGGCCCAATGGGCGTGGTAGCGCGGCTCACCCGGCTCGCTGCGCGACACGAAGTCGTCGATCGGCTCACCAAGCTCCAACAGGCCGAATAGGTATTCCAGGCCGCGCCCGCGCACGAAAGGGTCGCCCTCGAGGTCCAAGAACAGGTCGCCGGGCTTGGGCAGCGGCAGCTTTTCGAGTCCGGTTCCGGGCTCGGCGTCGAGCAACAACTCGTAGATGGGTTTGGGGCGTCCGCGCCCCTCAATCTGAATCCTCGCCTGCTCGCGGATGCGAACGAGTGCGTCGCGTCCGATCCCGCCCACCTCGCTGTCACCGGGCAAGCTTCCGAGCGCGCTGACTTGGGTGACGCCGACCTGGCTCAGGCGATCGCGTTGCCGGCTGCTGATGCCAGCGACCAACGAGAGATGATCGTCTTGCCGGCGGCGGAGCTCGCAGCGCTTCCAGAACACGCAGACGCCGCAATGTTCCACTGGCTCTGGGTAAGCCGGTGGTGCGTCCGGATCGCTGATGAACGCCTCGAAGGTGGCTTTGACGCGCCGATAGTAGGCAAAGTAGTCCGCCGTGCGCAGGGCGACGAGCTCGACCGTGTCGCCAGGGGGTGCCACGAAGAAGTGAGTTGGCAGCGCGCCCTGCACGGTTTCGAGCCCGGCCGTGTACGCGCAAAGTTGGAGCACGGCGCGGGCGCGCGTCTCGCTCGAAAGCTTGGCGTCCAGCACCGAATAGAGGTAGTCGCCGAAGCGACTTTTCCCGCTCGATTTCAGCAGGAAGTCCGGGCGACCGAGCCAGGCACCGTCGAGCAGGACGGCTTGGTAAATGACGTCGGCGCCAGCGCGCATCGCCTCTTCGCTGGCCTTCGCGCCTTGCTCGTATCCAGCTCGCCCAGCGCCCGGCGCGACCCCGATACTGACGACGCGCTTTCCGCTCGCGCGGAAGGCTGAAAGGACTTGGGCCTCATGTGCGAGGCCACGCCGTTCGAGCAATTGTCGTTCGATCTCGTTGCTCCCCGGGCGCTCGAGCGTGCCGAGCGCGACGGCGCGTTCGAGCTCGGTCTTGTGAGTGCACTCGGAGAATGCGCTCAGGTCCGTCGCCGAGAGCGTGAGGGAAGAGCCCTGGAGGTGCATGGCAGCGTGGCGGACGTTAGCGCGGAAACCCGCCCCGTGGCAGGCCGCGCGCAGCCGATTTGCGCGAGCGTGGCAGCGCGGAAATTCCGGCCTGGCGTGACTCACGTTGCAGCGCCCGGCGCGCGGCGCTACGCGCTCGAGTCATGCGTACGTTGAGCGACCGGGTACGAACTTTCTGCGACCTTCTAAAGCGCGGCGAGTCGCTGTCGGCCATGGAGCGATTTTACGCGCCGGACGTGTGCGTCTTCGAGAATCGAGAGCTCGCGCGCGCAGGCCTCGAGCGCTGCCTCGAATTCGAGCGTGAAGCGCTCAGTCGCAGCCAAGAACCGCCGCGCTTCAAGCTCCACCGCGTCGCCGTGAACGAGGGCGATCAGGTGGCGTTTCTCGAGTACACCGTGCGCTTCCTTTCAGCGACGGGACGGCCGCTGCGACTCGAGGAGGTCAGCGTTCAAGCCTGGGACGGCGACAAGATCACGAGCGAGCGCTTCTACTACGAGGGTTTGGTGGACGAGGGCGACGACCCATCCGCAGTGGAGGAGTGACGCCTCACGTCAGGTCGCGCGTTCGATGCGGCCGTCGGCGTGGCGCGCGAAACGGCCGCTTTCGCTCGCGCCATGCACTGGTGCATCGCTAGGCCAAGGCCAACCGCCGAATGAGGTCTGACGGTAATCGGCGTAAGCTTGTTGAATTTGCTCGCGGCTGTTCATCACGAACGGGCCATATTTCACTGTGGGCTCGCCGATTGGTCTGCCTTGAAGGACGAGGAGCTCGCCCTCTTCTCCGGCATTCTCGAGTAGCGCGGGGTGGGTCGCGTCGAGCTCGGCCAGGTTGCCGCGTGGGATCTCGCTCACTCCGATACGGAGCGAGCTGCCCCGGAAGAAATACAGCGTGCGGTTTACGCCCGCCGACGCCGCCGGGAGCGTGAAGCGAGCCCCTGCGGCCATTTTCAGCGTCCAAATCGCGATTTCGCTCTCCGTTCGCGCCGCCCAGGATTTGGGCGGTGGGGCAGGGGGCGAGAGCGTGCCTAGCTTGCCGGCCACGACCGTGAGTTCCGTGCTCCTGCCGGCACTATCCTTCTCGATTCCTTTCGGGATGGTGTGATTCCACAACATCGAGAAGTGGGGCTCCGCGAACTTATCAACGCTTGGGAGGTTGAGCCACAACTGAAACAGGTCGAGTGGGTTCGGCGCATCGCGTTCGAGCAAGGGAAACATCTCAGCGTGCACGATGCCTTTGCCAGCGGTGAGCCACTGAACGTCGCCGTGGCCATAGCGCGCGGCCGCGCCGAGCGAATCCGAGTGATCGACGAGCCCTTGTCTTACGATTGTGATCGTCTCGAAGCCGCGGTGCGGGTGGCGCGGAAAGCCGGGCACCACTTCTCCATGGTACATGCTGAAGCCGTGTTGGCCGGAGAAGTCGTTGCCTAGCGTGCGCTCGGCGAGGTCGGCGTTTGGTCCGAGGCGGTCGTTGCCCGCTGGATAGGCGTCATCGTGATGCACGCAAAACAGGAAAGGATCTGGCGTGGGCCAGGGCGGACTTCGCAACGCCTCGGTGCGCAGCACGAGCTCGACGCTTGCCGCTGGCGTGCGATTCTCCGGTTCAGCGGGTGATTCGCGGTGGCACGCGGCCAGTGGGGTGCCGGCGAGGGCGCGAAGCAGGCTGCGGCGATCCATGTCCTAGGTGATAGGCGTGCGCCCGGGGACCGCAAGCGAATCCGAGAAAACCACGGAAAACCCGGTGTGGGCGCGGGTCGAGGTCAGCGACTGGTCCCGGGCAAGTGGCGATACTCGCCGCACCGCGCGCCGCGGACGTCCTCCCCCTGCACAGTGGCCGCGCATGGGGCGAAGGGCGTCTGTTCGTGGCCCGTCGGTCTGGATGCGGCAGCGTGTACGGTCTGGATGCGGCAGCGTGTAGAGGAGAGGAGCGTTTCGGCGCGTTGCAGAGATCGTTTGTTTGCGTGCCGGACATGCGTCGCGCCATCGAGGTCGCGCCCGCGGCCGCGGAGCTAGAGCCGTGCCTCCGCAGGTGCGCGGGGCGACGTCGATGTCCCGATGAGCCGGCGTAAACAGCTGACCGACTTCACGTCTCCTCTAGCAAAAACAAGTAACCCTAAATGGGAATGATTAGTCACTCGCGTCGCAAAGAACGTTGACCGAGACGAAGGTATTTGCTACGTACCATGCTCTGGGTCGGCGAGTGTGTAGGATCTGTTCGGGGCAAGCTTTGTGAGTTGATGCGGGAAATGTGTGCGCGCACTGTGCGCGATTGAGCGACGTTCGAGTCGAATGGCAGTGGTGTGCTTCGCCGACTGCCATTGATCCGAACGCTCGAGGTGGCGCGGTGTGTTGCGCTCGCGGTCCTCGTTCAATGAGCTTCGCTTTCGCTTCGAAACAAGGCCGTTCGTGACGCCCTCCCAGAGTCGAATGGCACGCGCGCGTTTCGGCGCGACTGTGCCGGTTGCCAAGGAGAACGCCATGAAATCGGTACGATTCATCTCGAGTTTTGCTTTGATGGTGGGTGTCGGAGTTGCTCAACTCGTGGCCTGCTCTTCCGATTCGCGGAACGGTCACGCGCAGCCTGATGCGTTGGGCACTCTGAGCTTGCCGCTCCAAGCCACGGCGGCATCCGGTCACGTCTATCGACTTCGCAACGCCTTCTTTCAAGTGACCGATTTGCACTCCGGCACCACGGTCGCGTTCTTGTCGAGCGAGGACGATCTGAGCAAGCCGGTGATCAGCAGCGTGCTCAACACGGGTGACTACACCGTGACGCTTCAACCCGGTTGGTTCATGGAGCGCTTACTTGGTAGCGGAGATGCTGGCTCCGGCGGCTCGGCGGGTAAGGGAAGCGGACGGGGTGGCTCGGCGGGCAGGTCTGCGACGGCCGGGTCTACGAGTGTGGGGGGACGCGGTGGTGTGGCTGGCGGCTTCAGCGCTGGCGGTGCCATTTCAAAGTCCTTGCCCCCTCCAGCAGGCTTCGACACGGGCGGTTCAGGCGGCATAGCCGACGATGGGAGCGCCGGAATCCCCGCGGGCGGCGTGCCCAGCGAGGCGGGCGCACCAGCGGGCGGATTCGGCTTCGGGGGTAGCGCCATGGGCGGCAGCGCCACGGGCGGCAGCGCCACGGGCGGCAGCGGCGGCTCCGTCACGGGGGTCTTCGTGGACGCCACGCTCACGTCCGACGCTGTCCAGTTAGTGAGCATCTTCTCGCGGGGCGACTCCTTCGTGAACTACAGCTTCCAAATTGGGGGTGAAGTTCTGGACTTCAACCAAGGTCGGCTGAACGTTACGATCGATGTCGTCGAGGCCGCCGCGCAATGCGACACGCCGCCCGACGTCACCCGGCCAGAGCGCGTTCTGTTGGAGAACGACGCCGCTGCACTTGGAAACATCCGCTTGCGCGACGTGTTTGCCGCACTGGCCAGCAACGGCGGCTTGCAGGGCGACGGCAGCGAACTCTTCAACGAAGTCTACGACAGCTACGCGACGGCAGATCTGGCTCAGCTGCCGAACGCGATTCACTGCGGCGACGAGCAGACCAATGGCCAGCCCACCTTGAACGGCTTCCCGATCACGTGTAACCGCGTCGAGCGCCTCCATGTGAACGACATGGACAAGTTCTTCGCCACTGCGATCGTCAATCGTATCGACTTGGCGCCCGAAAATGGCGCAAATTGCGGCCAGCAGCGCATGATTTTCGCGAACCCGTCGCGCGGGCGCGCCTTCATGATTCTCGAAGCGCAGATTCCGAATCCGAGCCCTGAACTCGGCGTCCAGGGTTGTGCCCCCCTCGCAAGGTTCTGGTTGGATCAGAACTCCATCAGCGATCCGGTAGCGCGCGGTGAGCGCTTGACGCAGGCATTCCTGAGTGGGCACCCCGACTTGGTGTCGCAGGGCTTCGGCGCCTTTTACACGGCGACGAACCTCACCGTCGGTAGCGGCCAGATCCGAACCAACCAGTTCGATGATTTCCCGTGGACCCTGCGCGAATTCAAACTCGCGCTCGACGGCTCGTCGCTGAAGGTCGTGCCGTTCCCCACCGCGGAAGCTCCCAATGGTGCGCTGTGGGACGAGAACAGCGGACTCGACCAGGGTCCCGCGTGCAGGGACAACTTCCTGAGCGCGATGCAAGGGCTCTTGACGGATGACCCAGCGAAGATGTCGTTCATCATCGACCAGGCTTGTCGTGACGCTGAGAGCCGCAACGACTTTAGCCAGAATTATGCCTCGTTCTTGTCGCCCGGATTCGCGCAGACCTTGGACGAAAGCTTGGCGGGCACCGGCTTGACGGGCTTCGACATCGCCAATCGCGCACGTTTTGCCGGTTCGTGCATCGGTTGTCATAACGAGTCCTCGGGTTCGTTCCTCGGCGGTGGTTTGGTTGCGCCGCAGTCGACCGATTTCGTCCACGTCGGGGAGTTTGCGTCGACAGATTGCGGCGCCCGCAATCTAGGGGAGAGCTGCTTCCCCACCTCGATTGCCCTCAAGACGGTGTTCCTGCCGAGCCGCCTGAATACGTTGACCAGCCTGGTCGGCGCACCAATCATCGTGGATCCTTGTGACAACACGGGATCTGGAGGGACCGGTAGCGGAGGGTTTTCCGGAAAGGGAGGCAGTCCGTCCTTCGGTGGCGCGATCTTCATGGGCAGCGGCGGCGCGATCGCCAGCGGCAAGGGCGGTACAGGTACCTTCACAGCGACGGCGACCTCGACTGGCACGTCGACGGGTACGTCGACGGGTACCTCACCGCCTGCCGGCTCAGCGCCGACGGTCGTGGTGGAATTGCCCCAGGCGAGCACTCCCATCGCGACTCTCGTTGCCGATGACGAGAAGATCCGCGCGAAGAGTGGCAAGACCACCATTGGTGGCCGCTCGGCGCAGAGCACGCACTAAGCGCAGAACTGGCGCGGAATTGGGGCCGAGGTTGCCCCGACCCCAATTCCCACAGCTCCCAGCGCGGCGCTTCGGACGGACGATCATGAAACCAAATGGCCCCCGATCGTCGAGAACGCACGCCTTGAATTCGATGCGCGAATACACGACGGACGCCTACATGGCAGCAGCGAGGCGTTCGCTCGCCGGGTTCTCAACGCAACGTCAGGATCACGAGTTCCGGTGGAACGCCGAAGCGCACCGGCAAAATGCTGGTCCCGACTCCAGTGGTGACGAACAAATGGCGACCGTGCTCGACGACGTGGCCCGCGGCGTAGCGCTCGCCATATTCGGAAGGCACGATCGGGCGGCCGATCAGCGGGAGCTTCACTTGTCCGCCGTGCGTGTGTCCCGCGAGTGTTAGCGCCACTCGTGAGTCGATCTCATCGAAGACGTCGGGTTCGTGGACCAGCGCGAGCAAGGCTTCGCCGGCAGGCGCGCGGTCTATCACCTGGCGGACGTGTTGCGGGCGCTGCTCGAGGTCTGCGAGCCCTGCCACGAACAATTTCCGGCCGTGAAAGGTGGTGGACCACAGGGCGTCGTCGAGCACCACGATGCCCGCCTGGGTAAATGCCCGAGTGACGCGCGGTCCGTCGAAGGCCCAGTCGTGGTTGCCGAGCGCGGCCACGACCCCGAGCGGCGCGCGGAGTTCGCCGAGTTCGGCGCCGATGGCCTCGGGGCGCACGTGCCTGCCACCCGGCAGCCCACCGACCACGTAGTCTCCAGCCAAGAGCACCAGATCGGGCTCTTCAGCGTTGGTGCGCACCACGAGCTCGCGCAAATGATCGAGCCCCCAATGGGGTGAGCCGACGTGCAGGTCAGAAAGCAACGCCACTTTCAGCCCGCGAAGCTCCGCGGGCCAGCGCGGCAGTTCTAGCGTCTCGCGATGTACGACCAGTCGGGCGGGCTCGATCAGGAACCCCCACCCGACGAGGGCTGACAATAGCGCTAGCAGGGCGAGCCCGGGGCGCAGCCACCGACTCATGCGTGGCTCCGGAGTCGTACGGGCAGGCAAATCACGAATTTAGTTCCTTGTCCGAGCGCTGACTCGACGCGAACGCTACCGCCGTGAGCCCGAACCACACTGTCGACGATGGCGAGGCCAAGGCCTGTGCCTTCGCCCTCGAGCTCCGTACTGAAAAATCGCTCGAAGATCTTGGGGATGTGCTCAGCCGCGATCCCGGGGCCATGATCACGGATTGAGATCAAGACTTCCTTGTCGTGCGCGCGCCCGCTCACCTGGACCTCGATGGGCGACGCAGCGGGCGAGACTCGAATGGCGTTATCCAACACGTTTAGCAGCATGGTTTCGAGATCTAGTTCGCGCCCCAAAATGAGCGGGATGCTCGATTCGTAGCGCAGAACCAGGGCGGGGCTCGTCGGCTTGAGTCGGTCCACGACGCGTCGCACGAGCGGTTCCAAGGCGAGCGCAATCGGGGGTGCATCGGAGGCATCGATACGACTGAGCTCGAGTAAGCGGGACACCAGGCGGTCGAGGCGTTTGGCGTCGAGGCTGATGTTCTCGAGAAAACGTCGCCGCGCCTCCGGGTCGTCCGCGGCGCCTTCCGAAAGGAGTTCGGCCGCGCCGCGGATCGACGTCAATGGCGACTTGAACTCGTGCGCCACGTCCGCCGCGAATTCAGAGATGTAGCGCTGCCGCGCTTCGAGCTTCTTCGTCATGTCCAGGAAGGCGCGGGATAGCTCGCCGATCTCTCCGCCCCCGCCCGGAAGCTCGACCGCAGTGTCCCCCTCTGCAATGCGTCGCGCCGCCCGAGCCAGTCGCTCGAGAGGTCGCGAAATGGTCCAGGCGAGGCCCAACGTCAGCAACGCGGAGACCGCGACCGCGAGGCCCAAAACGACCACCAAACCACGTCGAATCCTGTAAAGCTCGAGTAAGACCGGCGTGGTCGAGCGGGTCAGATAGACCGCGCCGGTGACGACACCGTGCTGTCGAATAGGCTCGGCAAGAAACAGGAACACAGCCGGCGGATCTTCGGCGATGCGCGTTCTGGTGCCAAGCGCACCGCCGAGCGCGCTCACGACCTCGGGGCGCTCCAGGATCGGGGTTGGTGGCTCTGCGTCTGGGCCGGGCAGCGCGGGTCCGCGCAAGCCGCGCGCGCTACGTCCGAGCAGCGGTGGTTTCGGCTCGTGCCCCTCGGGCGGGCCGTTGCGGTGCGAGTCGACCAGCACGCCGGCAGCTTGGGTCACCACGCGGATCCGTGTTCGCGTCGAGGTTGCGGCGCGCGCCAGCAGCGCCTCGAGCTCAGGGACGTTCCAGGTGTTGCCGTCTTTGCTCGCGTCTTCCAGGAAAACGCGCGTCAATGTGGCCTGGTTTCGCATGTCGCGTTCGAGCCCGTCGAGCAGCTGTCGCTCGTAGATCCGCGCGAACTCGAGGCCTGCGGCGGGGATCAGCACCACGCTGAGATTGACCGCCAGCAGGCGCACGCGAATCCGACCGAGCCGTGCGGCCAGGCGAGCGGCGAGTGGAGGGCGCGTTGAAGCGCTGTCGCTCAGCAATCGGAAGCCTTGTAGCCGACGCCGTGGACGGTCGTGATCGGGTCCACCTCGAACTCGCGAAATTTGCCGCGAATTCTGCGCACGTGGGTGTCGAGCGTGCGTTCGGTCACGTGCAGATCGTCCGCATACGCGCGACGCAGTAGCTGCGCGCGCGATAGCACCACGCCGGGCCGCTCGAGCAGCGCGGCGAGCAGCGCGAACTCGGTGGCCGTGAGCGTCAGCGCCTGATCCGCGAAGCGCACTTCGTGGCGCTCGATGTCGATGCGCAAGCGGCCATGTGTGAGCGCCCGCGACGCGGAGCCCCGACTCGCGGCGCTCGCCACGCCCGCGCTCTCGACGCGTCGTAGCACAGCGCGCACGCGGGCGACGAGCTCGCGGGGAGAGAATGGCTTGACGAGGTAGTCGTCGCCGCCAAGTTCCAGGCCCACGATGCGATCGACCTCGTCGCCGCGCGCAGAGAGGAACAGCACCGGCGTGGCACTCTGCGCGCGAATGCGCCGACACAGCTCGAGCCCGTCGATGCCGGGCAGCATCACGTCGAGCACGACCAGGTCGAAGTTCTGGGCGGCGAGCGCACTCTCGGCTTGTTCACCGTTGGCAGCGTGAGTGACCCGGAAGCCGTCCTTGATCAACGCGTATTCGACGACCTCGCGAATTCGGCGCTCGTCATCGACGACCAGCACGTGCTTTGCGGCGCGCATTGGGGCCCATGTTAGCGGGCTTGCGCCGTTCGGACGAGTCGCCGCCGCGCGGCAGGCGGAGTGCGTCACTCGGCCTGGCTTTCTGCCAGATCCGAGAACGCGGCCGGTCCAGCCATATACGCGCCCGCCGAGGCTGGCTCCAGCGTGGTTCCGAGGACGTCGATGCGCGCCCAGACTTCGCCGACGATGCCCTGCACGTCCGAAGCGGACGACTCCGAGAACTTGGCTAGCACCAACTGCGCGCGCAGCGCGAGCACGAGCTCGGCGAGCTCCTCGAACGTGCGCTGGTCGCGCGCACGCAGCGCGGCCAAGCGCTCCACGTTGTCGAGGTGCAAACGCGCAGACGAAAGCGTACGAGCTGGCGCGCCGTCCCGCGTCAGCCGCGCCACGCGCGCCTCGGCGAGCTTGGGGTCGAAGTGCCGCCGCGCGAGCAGCTCGCTGAGCTCGGCGTGGCGCTCGCCGGCGCGGGCTAGCTCCGACAGGATGCGATCTAGCGCTTGGCGAGGCAGCAGCGGTTCTAGCGGCGTGCCACGAACGGCGGCGTGCGCTTCGAGCAAGGCGACCTCCGTGTCGCTCGAAAGCCTGGCACCCACGAGGGAGCTCGGCTTGCGTGAGGCCAAGGCGATCGGCAGCCACAACGGCCAGAGCAGCAGTGAAAGCAGGAAACTCGTGGCGCTCTCGCGCCTGGGCTTGCCCGTGAAGCGCCGCACCAACGCGGCGCTGGCGACGCCGCCGATGCCGTACAGAACACCGAGATCCGTGAGTGTCACGGCGCCTCCTCAGCGTCGTCTGCGAGATTGGTCGCGCCGCGTGGCGCAGGGTGGGAGTTCGGTTCGGGCGCGCGATAGATGCCCTGGCTCGAGAGCGCGCTCAGGTACATGGCATCGGCGAAGCTGCTCTCGCGATGGCGCAAAAATGGCACGCGCGCTTGTGCCGGGCGGCCGATGAACGGGCGCAAGAGCCAGGCGGTCTGCGCGCCCGTCGGCACTAGCACGAGACCAAAACAGGCAATGACGAAGGCGCCGCGCAGACTCTTGCCGACGCCGTGCCAGAGCAGCCCGAGCGCCGAGAGACCGGCCAGAGCATAGCAGGCAGCGGCCAATAGAACGCTCGAATGGTAACCGATGCCGCGATCGAGCGCGAGCCAAACCACCGGCGATAGCGCCAGCAACACCAGCGCGGCGCGCCCCGTGGCAGCCAACACCAAACTCACCACCGCGCTCAGACGCAGCGGCTGCCCAAGGCTCGCAGCGAGGCCATGTAGCGCAGGCACCACCAGCACCAGTGTGATCACGAGCGCGAGCGGTACTTTGGTAGCCGAATAGAGGAGCTGTAGTCCGCCACGCGAGGTTGCCAGAACGCCGCCGAACGCCGCCGCCCCGAGCAGCGTCGCGCACAGCGAAGCCAGGAAGAGCGCGCGTGGGTCTTCGTCGGCGGCACAGTGTTTGGCGATCTGCGACGGTGAGCGCAGCAAGCGCTCCAAGACTTGAACGGTTTCTTGAAACATCACGCGCCTCCCAAGATGGGAAGCAACGCGCTCCAGATGCGCGCCGACAAGGCCCCCGCGAACAACGCGAAGCCACACAGCAAGAGAACGCTCTTCAGGCGTGTCCCCGTCGGCGCTCGCCTCACTTCCTCGTAAATGCCGCTCAATAGCGGCAAGCCGCCCAGCGTGCCCGCGAGGATTAAGGTCAATCGCGTCACGACGGACGCGACTTGATCCGAGTCGATGGTGACGACGAGCAGCGCGCTCGCTGGTGCGAGGCCCGCCAGCAACAGACCCGTCGACGCGCTGGCCCGCGCCGTCGCAGACAGCGTCTTCGGGAGCGTGACCGGCGCGTCGATCAGCGCCAACACCACGAACAGCGCAGGCACGGCGAGCGCGCTCACCGCAAGCAATGCGGCGGGCGCACCGAGCGCGTGTCGCAACAGGCTGGTTCCGCCAGAACGGGCCCCGAGGGCCAGCCCGTAGACACTGGTGAGTGCGAGCCCACTCGCGAAGCGTCGCCATTCGTCGGCGCGGTCCGGGAGTTCGAGCGCGGTGAGCCGCGCACTGTAGGCGGCTTCTACACCGCGAAATAGCGCTACATCCGATTCGGTCATGTGATGTCCTCCTCGGCTCTCATTGGGGTTCGGTCTCACGCGGCGTGCGTGTCGAGAGCCGAATTCACTCTTAGCCAAGCCAACTGGCTCGGGTTGGGAGAGCGGGAGGCCTTTTCGAGGAGAGATGTGGCGAATTTGTGGCGGCCGCCGCGGGCTTGGCGCGTCAGTCGGGCAGCGTTTGCGTCTTGCTGGCTGCGGGCGCGCGTTCGTCGGGTGCCGCGCGTCCGTCGTCGCCTTCCCAGAGCGTGGCCACCAACGCGGCGCGTGTTGGCTGCCCGGTTTTGGCCAGGATCGCGGCGACGTGGTGCTCCGCCGTGCGCCGCGAACACCCCAACGTCTCTGCGATTTGTCGGTTGGAGTTGCCCTTCAAAACCAGGGCGAGCACTTCGCGCTGCCTATTTGTGAGCGTGGACTTGTCGCGCGCGGCGCGCGCTCGAGCGCGGCCTGCCCGTGTCACCAACGCGTACGGCGCCGACTGGAACGCCAACGTCAGGCCGGCGCGGCCCGCGTCCTCTGCGAAGCGGGCGTCTTGCGCCACGCGTGCTATCGCCGTGGAGAGTCGAGGCTCCGCCGCCAATGATGCGGCGCCGTCAGCGGTCGCGAGTTCGACCTGGCCGGTCGATTGGTGCACCAACCACGACGCGCCGGGCAGCGAACCAAAGCCCTCTTCGAGGCGGGACTTTCGCTCCGAGTGCGACAGCGAACGCAATGCCAGCATTTCGCTGACCCCCGAGTGCATCAGCCCGGCTTCCAGGTGCATGCAGGCCCACGGCAAGAGCTCGAGCAACATCGCCTCCGCCCAGGAATCGAGCTGCGAGTGGGAAATGAACCCCACGACGCGCGTTCCTACCAAGAGCGACCAACGTTGTACGACCTTGGCGCTGCCCTGATGACGCAGCACCACCTCGCCGTGGTCGCTGATCAGCATCGAAATGTTCACGCTCTCGGCCCCGAACACATCGCGTACGATGAGCGAGAGTGCGTCCAAGAGCTCGTCCAGCGTGGCGTAGCAACTCAGCATCCGACCGAGGCGTGCCATCGCGTGGCGCACGCGTTCGCGGCTCAGCACCCCGGCCCGCGCGAGCCGAGCGTCCGCGGCGATCTCAGCGGCCTCCTCGTGGAACGAGGAGAAATCGAGCCGCCCCGCCGCAGGCAGACCAAGCGCACTGCGGATGTTGGCGAGCGCGGTCCGCTGAGGCGGCGGAGAAACGATGAGTTCGAGCCAGTCAGGCCCAGCGGACGAGCTGACTTCGGCCTCGTCGTCCAGCACGGCGCGTGGGCTGCTGCGAGCCATGCCGACGACCAGGTCGCGCGCCTCGTCGCTTGACACGTCGGGCTGCGAAAGCACGTGCGTCGACTCACTCCTCGGGTACCGTTCCGACACCTCGAAGTCCTAGACGATCGCGTGCTCGCACGCTCGTAAAGCGACAGAAACAA
>JAEUAF010000045.1 GCA_019695485.1 Sorangium sp. | reverse complement strand
CGGCTCGGCGTGCCGCAAGAGCGCATCACCATCATTCATCAAGGCGTGGACCACGCGACCTTCAACACGACGCCAGATCCTGACGAGCGCGACACTCTGACGCGCGAATTCGGCATTCCCGCGCGCTACTCGCTCTATGTGGGGGCGAACGACGCGCGCAAGCGCATCCCTCTTCTTCTGGCCGCGCAGGCCGCCGCGTTCCGCACGTCGGGCGTGCCGCTGGTGCTGGTGGGTGATTGGACCGCGAATCCTCCGGCAGCGATTCGCGCGCAGCTCGCCAAGTTGCCAGCGGGGGCCTGCGTGTTTGCTGGAGAGCTCCCGTCACGCGCCTTGCCGGCGCTCTACCGCAACGCGTTGGTGCACGCTTTGCCGTCAATTTATGAGGGGTTCGGGCTCACGGTGTTGGAGGCGATGGCGAGTGGCTGTCCCGTGATCACCACGCGCGGCGGCGCGCTGCCTGAGGCCAGCGGCGACGCGGCGATCTTCGTGGCAGCGGACAGCGAGTTCGAGCTCTCGCAGGCGCTGATCCGTGTCGTCGCAGACGACGCGCTGCGCGCCCGCATGCGTGATCAAGGCATCGCCCACGCGGCGCGCTTTCAGTGGGAGCGCTGCGCGCGCGCGACCCTCGCCGTGTACCGCGCGGCAATCGGTCGACCCTCGGGGGCCATCACCGAAGGGGCCGTGGTTTGAGTCTTCAACCGAAAATCCGGGAGCTCGCCCGCCTCGAGGCCTGCGTCTGCTGTCGCGCGCCTGGGGCCGAGGCCGAGCGCAGCTAGAGCCTGACGTTACCGGAACGCGCCGAGGCGGCATTCTCGTACACGGCCGCGCGCGATTCCGAATGCTGTCGCTCGATCGCGAGTTCGTAAACCTCGAGAGTGAGCGCCGCCGTTCGGTCCCAACTGAACGAACGCGCGCGCTCGAGGCCTTGGGCTCGCGCTTCTTCGAGCCACGCACCACCGTGGCTCGCGGCCTCGAGCTGGCGAGTGAGCTCCGCGACGCTGGCTGGCGCCGTGTAGAGCCCCGCGCTCCCCAAAATTTCACGCAGCGGAGCGATATCGCTGGCAATGACCGGACAACCAGAAGCCATCGCTTCGAGCACCGGCAAGCCAAAGCCCTCGGCAAGCGAGGGATGCACGAGCGCGGTGGCAGCCTGATAGAGCGAGATCAAAGAATCGAGCGGAACACTCGACACGAAGGTCACGCGATCCTCGACACCCAGTTCTCGCGCCAGCGACTCCAGGCCACGCCCTGGATCCAGGCGCTGAACCAGCACCAGACGATGCGGCCCGACGTTGGCGGCCGCAAACGCACGCACCGCGGCCGCATGGGCTTTGGAAGGCTGATTCTGACCGACGACCAAGAAGAACGGCGCATCCGAGCCGAGACACTCAGCCGCCGCGCGTCGCAGGATGCGGCCGGCCGGAAATGGGGCTCGCACGCGTTCGGCGTAACGAAGACGCGCTGATGCGCACTCGGCTCGAGCCTGACGATTGCGTCCGCGGACGCCTTCGACAGGGTCAGCAGGCAGTCCGCGTGGCGCAGCGCGCGCCGAATTCCCGTTGCAAAGTAAGGGCCGCTGATCGGCCGCAGCCAGGGCCGCGGCTGACACCAATCGAGGTGTTCTATCCACATCACGTCGTGAACGGTCACCACGCTCGGGCAGGGCAACCCGAAGCCGAGAATATTGGCGGGCCCGTGAAACACGTCCGTCGCCCGCAGCGTATCCAGCAGGCTCGGGAAAAGTAGAGTGGAAATCCCCGTAGGGCGAAAACGGACAGTCGCGTGGCTGGCGTTCGGCGCATGACTCAACGGCAGCGCGGCCGGTGGCACCCAAAAATGAAAGTGCGCCTGCCGAGCCAGCTCGGGAAGACGAGCGCCGATTGCCCGCACATAGCTGCCGATACCGCTCGCCTGCGGGCCGGCATACCGGGCGTCCATCACAAACCGCATTTCCGCCTCGGCATCCTAGTGGTTGGCCGGGGTCCGCGCACGCCCCCTAGGCTCTTTTGCCGTCCTGGGCCGCTTTCTGGCTGATCGAGCGCCGGCCCTGCGGGTGCCTAACCCTGAAAAAAAGCTGCGACGACACCGGGCAGTCACCCTGACGTGACCACCGCGCTCGCATTGCGCCGCCCGCGAGGCTCGGTTACGAGGGGCGCATGAGGGTCGTCCATAATTCCGCACTTGGGCTGTGTCTCGCGCTCGTGGTCGTCGGCTGCAAGAAGCCCGCGCCACCGGCTGAACCCGCGCCGGAAGCGAGCGCCAGCGCAGCGCCGGCAGCTGCTGCCCCCGAAATGCCCGCCGGGCCACACGCCGATGAGATGAAGCTCGCGATGCTGGGCGCGGTGCCCATCCCGGAAGACAACCCGATGAGCGCGGAGAAGACCGCGCTTGGTCAACAGCTGTTCTTCGACAAACGCCTGAGTGGCGACGGCTCGCGCGCCTGCATCTCCTGCCACTTGATGGCCGACGGCACCGGCGGCCACGACCCGCTTGCGATCGGCGCAAAGAACAAGCAGCTCACCCGCCACAGCCCGGTGATGTGGAACGTCGGCTTCTTGCCGAAGCTCTATTGGGATGGGCGCTCGGACACGCTGGAAGCGCAAGGCAGCGCCGCGCTGGCGGGCGGGAACATGGGCGTGGGCAAAGAGAACCTCGAGGCCAAAGCCAAGGAGCTTGCCAAGATCCCCGGCTACAAGAAGCAATTCGACAAGGTTTTCAAAGGCAAGGGGCTGACGCCGGAAACACTCGTCCAGGCTCTCGCTGCCTACGAACGCACGCTGGTGTGCGACGACACCGCCTACGACAAATACGCCAAGGGCGACAAGGCGGCACTCAACGCTGAGCAGAAGACCGGACTCGAGCTCTTCATGGGGAAAGCCAGCTGCTCAACCTGCCACACGCCGCCCTACTTCTCGCTCGCTTACATGAGCAAGGACGCCGCGTTCTTCAACATCGGCATCGGCATCAAGGACAAGAAGGAAGAGGACGTCGACGTCGGCCGCATGACGGTGACGAAGAAGGACTCCGACTGGGCCGCGTTCAAACCGCCAACCCTGCGCAACATCACCAAGAGCGCGCCCTACTTCCACGACGGCTCAGTGCCGACACTCGAAGCGGCGGTGCGGTTCATGGCCAGCGGTGGCTACAAGAACAAGAACCAAACGCCGCTGCTCTCCGACAAGAAGCTCAGCGACGACGAAATCAAATCGATCATCGCCTTCCTTGGCTCACTGGAGTGCCAGGGCGAGTTGAAAGAGCCGAAGCTGCCCTGAGCCTCGCGGGCTGACTCGCAGCGCAAACGCACGGCGCTGCGAGCCGGCCGTTGCGAACTCGCGTGGCGGGGGCGCGCACGCGGCATGAGCGGCCGCCGCGTGCGTCACGCCGGTGGAGTCAACGCCGCGCGCCGATCCGGCAAGCGGGGCACGAGCTCCACATGCCGATTGATGCGGGCGAGCAGCTGAAAAAGTGCCACGCGCCAGCCAACGCCGAGGCTCTCGACTCCGTAGCCAGCGAGTAGCGACGTGACTGCGCCGCGTAGGCCCATCCAATCACTCGGATGCAGCAGCACTTCCACGAAGGCCGGGTGGTAGAAGCCGCGCACGAACTCACGATAGGCGCCCACTCCGCGGCGTACTTCGCGCTCGTACGCCACGAATTCGGAGCGCGTGAAGCGTCGCCGTTCGAAGGCGTGTTGGAGTGCCTCGGCTGCGCGAAACGCGCCCCACATGCCCAGGTACACACCCGTCGAAAACACGGGGTCGATGAAGGCGCCGGCATCGCCAACCAACAGCCACCGATCGCCTGCCAGGCGTTCGCTCGAATAAGACCAGTCGGAGAGCGTGCGCACCGGGGCCACCCGCCGCGCACCGCGCAGGCGCTCGGCGAGGAAGGGCGCGGCTGCAATTTGCTCGTTCAGGTAGGCTTCGTCGGGCTTTCTGCCCGCGAGTACGCGCGAGGGCGCGACGAGGCCAACACTGGTGCGGTCCCCGCGCAGGGGGATCACCCACCACCAGCCCTCGGGCACCAGAACGATACTGATGTCGCCTTCGCGCTCCCCGCTGTAGCGCGCGGCGCCTTCATAGTGCGAGAACACCGAGAAGTTTTTGAGCTCGGGGTCCATGCGCCGCAGCTTCATGCGACCTGCCAGGAAGGATTGCTGCCCGCTGGCGTCGACCACGAAGTCAGCCACGAGCTCGGACTCTACGCCCGCCGCGTCACGCAGCGTGACTTTGGCCGAATCGCCGGGAAACTCGACACCCGTGACCAACGCGCCGTGACGCACTTCTGCACCGCACGCGGCCGCGTTGTCGAGCATGATCTGGTCGAGCTCGGCGCGGTCGACCTCGTAGGCTGACACCGGGCCCTTCACGAGCCCGTCTTGGAAGGTGTAACGGCGTGACACGCTGCCATCGCCGGTGACGAACTCGGCGGCGTGCTTGGGGAGGAAGCGGCGCGCGAGCTCCGGCAAGATGCCGAGCTTTTCGAACAACGGTATCGAGCAGGGCAAGAGCGATTCACCGATGTGAAAGCGCGGAAACTGCTCCTTCTCGAGCACGATCACGCGGCGGCCGCCGCGCGCGAGCAGCGTGGCGAGCGTCGCCCCGGCGGGCCCTCCCCCAATCACGATCACGTCGTAGCGGTCCAGAGTCATGTTCAGAAGTCCTTCGAACGTTCGAAAGCCTATGCTTCGCGCCCACTCGCGTCGGGGGCGTTGGAGAGCGGCGAGCGCGTGAGCTCGCGCACCAGCACGGTCGCGTAACTGCCCGCGGGCAACCCGAACGACAGCACCAGGCGTGACGGGCCTTCCGCCTCGACCGTCAACTCGCTCGGAACCACCACCAAATCGCGTCGCGTACCGGGCGCAAATTTCCCGATCACGGAAAGCATGGCATCGGTCACACCGAGGTCCTTGCGTGCGCGCTCCTCGAGCTCGAGCACTGCGCCACTAGCAGCGCGCATCTTGGGGCCCAGCATCGGGCCGGTGAGGTGGATGTCGCGCGCGGCGAGCCGCGGCTTTTCCCGCTCGAGATCTTCCACGACGAAGCTCGCCGACGAGCCTTCGAGCCGCACCACCTCGCCTGCGAACAGCTGATCTAGACCGACCTCACGACGCAACGTCAAATAGCGGTTGAAGATCTCCGACTGAACCACGCTCGGGTAGAGCTTCAGCAGGAACGGGGAGAGCCGTGCGCGGCCGCCGCCTTCCAGCCAAGCAAGGGCCTTCTGCAGATTATCGAAGCCGAAGCGCTGGGCGCCAAAGTAGTTCGAGAAGCCGTGCTGCGAGAGATACTCTTGCAGCACCTTGGCGCGTGACAGCGCGTCGTCACAGACGCCGACGAGGGCGATGCGAAAGCGATTGCCTGAAAGGTGACCTGTCCGAAGCTTGTTCGCGTGCCGCGAATGCTCGATCAGGCGAACGCCCTCAGGTAGCTGCCAGGCCTCGGGATTTTGCGCCCGCGCGGGGAGCGACAGCCACTGGGTGGTGACGGCGTGCTTGTCCTTGAGCCCGGCGTAGCCCACGTCGCGACCATCGACACCCGCCGCCTCGGCGACGCGACGCACTAGATCGGGCGTCGAGAGCCGCTGCTTTTCGAGCCGAACGTAGAGGTGCTCCCCTTCTCCGTTCGGCAGGTAGGCCGGCACTTCGTCGACGCGAAAGTCCTGAGGCTCAGGGCCAATCGCACCGTCGACGCCCGGCAGGTGACGGGTGACGTGAGGGGGTTCGTGCACTTCGCTGCTCATGGGGCGCCCGGTTCTCCCACAAATTCAGCGAGTGCGCCCGAAGAGCTCGTTGAGCTCGCGCATCAGGCCCTCGGTGCGGTCGACGCCAGCACTGTCGAGCTCTTCGATCCCCAAAATCAGGAGCTCGGGCTCGGACGCGCGCCCAGCGTCGGACTGCTCATCCGAGCCGAGCGGCGACACGCTTTCCGCGGGCCTCGCGTGGTCATAGCCGCCCCAGCAGTCGACAACCAGGGCCGCGATGTTGTCGACGCCGCCCGCCGCGTTCGCGATCGCGATCAAGCGCTCGACGACGATCTCGGGCGCTTCGTCGGAGCCGAGCGTTTCGGCAAGCTCTTCGGTGCTCACGAAGCTGCTGAGCCCATCGCTACAGAGCAAGTATTTGTCGGCGGCAACCACCGCGTGCGAGCGAATCGAGACGCGAAGTCGCGGATCCATCCCGAGCGCGCGCGTAACGACGTTCTTCGGCAAGCGAGCGAGCACTTCGTCCGGCACGTCGGGGCGCTGCTCGAGAATGTCGGTGACGAGCGAGTGGTCTTGCGTCATGAGCTCGAGGTGCCCGGAGCGCAGGCGATAGCAGCGGCTGTCGCCCACGTGCGCCACGTGCATCAGGCCCGAGCGCGGCGAAAAGCAGGCGGCGACGACCGTCGTTCCCATGCCGCGGTGGGGCGTGGAAGTACGCGCTATTTCGATCACGTCTTGATTGGCTTTGAGAACGGCCTGCGAAAGCCGGCGCGCGCCGCTCGCGATGCCGAAGCGGTCGATCTCTGGACGATCGTGGGTCGCGCGCACGGTGGCGCCAAAGAAGTTCTCCATCGAGCGCACGGCGAGGCGGCTTGCCACTTCGCCGGACGCATGGCCGCCCGCTCCGTCAGCCACCACGTAGAGCAAGAGCTCCGAAGACACCAGGATCGCATCCTCGTTGTTCTTGCGGATGCGCCCGACGTCGGTCTGTCCGAATGCACGAAGTACGAGCTCTGTGGTCATGGCTGCGATTTTCTCGCGCGCGCCGCGCGGCGAAGACCTGTTCGCTTCTCGCACGGCGCGCGCAGCCGGTCGAGCCCCGTTCTCAGGTGAATTCCGGTCATTTCACACGTGTGCCAAGGTGCGCAAAGGCCAGCTTGCGAGTGGGCGCGGTGAGGCGTCAGCGCATGCTCGCAAAGAATTCGCCTTGACCCGGTGGATGTTCGCGAAAAAACTGAGCTACGAAGTTCGATGCGGTCCCAGGTCCCTACGACGTCGAAGACCGGGCTCGTGCTGTCGGGAGGTGGCATGCGCGGAGCCTACGAGGTCGGCGTGATCGCCGGCATGCTCGAGGTGCTCCAGCCCAAGCCGGGCGACCCCCCGGTATTCAGGGTGTTTTCGGGCGCGTCGGTCGGGGCCATCAACACGACGTACCTCGCCGCCAACGCCGAGCTCTGCGATCACGGCATCGGGCGCCTCGTCGAGCTTTGGCGCTCGCTAAAACTCTCGGATCACGCGCGTGTCAGGCCGCTCGGCCTGACGCGCTGGCCCAGCGGAATCCGCGACAAACTGAAGTTTCTCACGGGCGGTGAAAAGCTCGGCTCCTCGCTGCTCGACACGCGAGCCATCGAAGTCGTCGTGCGTCGTGCCATCGATTGGGATCGCCTGCACCGGGTCATCGATAGCGGTCGAGTCACGGCGCTGCTCGTGGCCGCGCTGCACGTGGCGTCGGGTCGCACGATCATGTTTACCGAACATGCCCCCGGCACCACGGTGGTGCCGACTCGGGACGAACGTCGCGCGACGAGCTTCCAGCGCATCACCGCAGACCACGTGTTGGCGTCGGCGGCGATTCCGCTTTTGTTCCCGACGCGGCGCATCGGCAATCACTACTATTGCGACGGCGGACTGCGCTTCAATACGCCGATCGCACCTGCCATTCGCGCGGGCGCCGATCGCTTGGTGATAGTCACTGTGCGCCACAGCCGCTCGGCGGGCGACGTCGCCGCCGTGGAAGCCTCCGACCCGGGTGACGGACGCAACTTGAGCCCCGCGTTCTTGGTGGGCAAGCTCTTGAATGCGCTCCTCCTCGACCCAGTGCAATACGATCTGCAAGTGCTCGAGCGACTCAATCAAATGATGGAGGTGCTCGAACAAACGCTATCCCCCGCGGAGATTGACCGCGTGCAGCGCGTGTGGATTCAGCACCGCGGCATGCCTTATCGGCATTTGAAGACCCTGGTCTTCACGCCGTCGCGGGATCTCGGCGAGCTCGCGGGAGACTACATCCGCACGCGCTTGAAGACCGACGCGCTCGCGCCGCTCGCCCGCTACTTTCTCGAACGCGCCGTGAATAGCTCGCCCGAAGGCGAAGCAGACTGGGCCTCGTACCTGCTGTTCGAGGGGGATTTCGCAGCCGAGCTGATCGCTGTCGGACACGCCGACGCGGTGAACCGCCGTGACGAGGTGCTCGAGTTCTTCGGCCGCGGCGCTTAGTCCCTGCCTCACGACCCCGGCGCAACGGCGCGCGTGGGCAGGCGCCGTAGTCCGCCGGAATCAGTGCGAGCACGCCAGATGCTCACATCAGATCCCTGCGCAGAAACACCCACCTGGTTGGCCGGCGGAGGCCGCCGTTTGCCTGCTTCCGCCTCCCCTTTGCTACTCTATGGACGTTCACTCGTTGAGCCGCGCGTGGCGGCGTCCGTGAAAGAGCCCAGCATGCATCTGTCCGTTCGCTCAGCCTTCCTCGCCGCCTTAACCCTCGCCGCATGCGGGGGTACCTCGGAAGCGGGGACGGATCTTTTTGGAGCGGGCGGCAGCAACGCAAGCGCCGGTCGCATGGGGACCGGGGGCGGCGACGCTGCTAGCGGCGGCGCGGTGAACAACGGGGGCAGCG
>JAEUAF010000021.1 GCA_019695485.1 Sorangium sp. | reverse complement strand
GCTGAACACGCCGCCCTCGCGCTGGTGGCGGCGCGCTTGCTCGAAGCATCAGAGCGTGAGCTCGTCGAACGCGGACGAATGGCCGCGCGACTCCGCCTGCTCACCGAGGCCTCGCGCGAATTCTCGGATAAAACCAACGATTTTGATCAGCTCCTCGCTACCATTGCGCGGCGCCTGGCAGAGACGATTGGTGACTTGTGTGCGATTCGCGCCATCAGTGAAGACGGCGCCCTGCTCGAAGCCGGTGCTGTCTACCACCGGGACCCAGAGATCCTCGCCTGGGCGCGGGAGCTCCTCCACACGCGCGTGCAGGCTGTGGGGGAGGGGGCGAGCGGTCGCGTCGCTGCTACCGGTCAGTCTCTGTTCATTCCTCGGACTTCCGCCGCCGAGTACGCCGCGTCGACGTTGCCCGAGTATCGTGAGATCCTCGAGCGGCTGCGAGTGGGTAGCGTCATCATTGTGCCGCTTGTGTGCCGCGGGGAGGTGATTGGCGTCGCTACGCTGCTGCGATCCAGCGCCGAAAATCCTTACGTCGAGGATGATTTGCACCTGGTTCGCAGTCTCGCGGACCACGCCGCGCTGGCGATCGCCAATGCGCGCTCCTATGCGGCCGAGCGTGCGGCGCGTGCGGCTGCCGTTCAGGCGCGCGAGGCGTTGCTCACATCCGAGGTCGCGCACCGACTGCTCTTCGATGCGAACCCGATCGCGCTCTTGGTGTTCGATCTCGAAACATACGCCTTTCTCGCGGTCAACGATGCCGCGGTAAAGCTCTACGGCTACCCGCGCGACGTCTTTCTCCGCATGAAGTTGAAGGAGCTGCGCCCAGAGGTAGATCGCCCGGCGCCGGGGAGTATCCGCCACTCCCCCGACGCCGAAGCGGTCGGTACGGTTCGACATCTTCGTTCCGACGGTTCATTGTTCTTCGCGGAGTACGTTTCCCGCCCGCTGAACTTTGCCGGCCGCCGGGCGCGCATCACCAGCGTTACCGACGTCACGGCGCGCCACGAGGCTGAAGAAATGCGCGCATTGCTGGCCGCAATCGTAGAGTCATCGAACGACGCGATTGTGAGCAAGCGCCTGGACGGCACCATCACGAGTTGGAACGCGGCAGCACAGCGGCTTTTTGGCTACCCGGCGGCGCAGGTCGTCGGTCGTTCGATTGCCGTGGTCGTCCCGCCCGATCTTTTGACGGAAGAGGGTGATCTGCTCCGGCGCGTGGCCGGCGGTGAAAGCGTCGAACACTATGAGACGCGGCGGGTGCGGAAAGACGGCAGTGAGGTTGTGGTCTCGATCTCGCTCGCTCCAATTCTGGACGCCGCGCGTCAAGTTGTCGGAATCTCCAAGACCGCGCGCGACCTCACCGCGCAGCGTGCGGCCGCCGCGGCTCTCAGTCGCACCGAGGAGCAGCTGCGTCAGGCTCAGAAGATGGAAGCCGTGGGGCGCTTGGCGGGCGGCATTGCCCACGATTTCAACAACGTGTTGTCCGTCATCCTGACCTATGCCGAAATGCTGCAGGCAGACTTTGCGTCGTCTGAGAGCGCACGCGCAGACATCGACGAAATCCATGCCGCCGCGGTGCGCGCCGCCGAACTCACACGGCAGCTCCTCCTGTTCAGCCGCCGCCAAGTGGTAGAAGCCAAGCTGATCGACCTGAACGACGTGCTGACCGGGCTCGATAAGATGCTGCGGCGCATCGTGGGCGAGGACGTCGAGCTGACGACGCTGCCCGCGGAAAACCTGGCCGAAGTGTTCGCGGATCCGAGCAATGTCGCGCAGGTGGTGATGAACTTGGTCGTGAACGCGCGCGAAGCGATGCCGAGGGGCGGCAAAATTACGATTGAAACCAGCAACGTCGAGCTTGGAAGCGACTACGTGCGTGAACACGTGGGCGCGAAAGCCGGGCCTCACGTCATGCTCGCAGTGAGCGATACCGGCATCGGGATGGACGGGGCGACGCAGGCGCACATCTTCGAGCCCTTCTTCACCACCAAAGGGACCGGAACCGGCCTCGGGCTGTCGACGGTGTTCGGGATCGCACAGCAGGCCGGGGGAAGCGTCTGGGTTTACAGTGAGCTCGGCGAAGGCACGACGTTCAAGGTCTACTTTCCCGTGGCCGAGTCCAAGAGGGAAGCCACTCGACAACGCGCGAACCGTGTCGCTCGGCGAGGGTGCGAGACTGTCTTGCTGGTCGAGGATCAAGCGCAGGTGCGAGCGGTGGCGCATCGCGCGCTCACACGGAATGGCTACCAAGTAATCGTGGCCGAGACTCCGGGCGAAGCGTTGAGTCTCTGCGAGCAGCATTCAGCTCCGATCCACATCCTGCTGACGGATGTCGTCATGCCGCAAATGAGCGGTGCGGAGTTAGCCAAGCGGCTCGCACCGCTGCGACCCGAGATGAAAGTGCTGTTCATGTCCGGCTACACCGATGACAGCGTCGTTCGGCATGGTGTGCTCGAGGGCGAGGTGGCGTTTCTTCAAAAGCCGTTCACTCCCGAGTCCCTGGCGCACAAGCTTCGCGAGGTGCTGGACGCCGGGCGCGAAGGCGACGGCCACGATCCGTAGCAGCGTGTGGCGCCGATCACGGGATGGGGGTGAGATCGCCGTCTTGCCACTTGGCTTTGTCGAACGTGAACTTACCCTCCGTGAACATGCCGGTCGTCGAGACACTGCTGTCGCCGAGCATGTATTTCTTGACGAACGCGTTGTAGGTGTTGGTCCATTCTGTCCCTCCCGCCTCGCAATGGCCACCGCTGTACTGCGTGAAGCCGATGGCATCCTTGGCGGCAAGTGCCTCGTAGACCAGCTGTGTGTACTTGAGCGTCGTCCACACGCAAATCGGGCAATTCCAGCTGTCCGCGTTGCCCTCACGCACGAGAATTGGCCGGGGCCAAGCCAGCGCTAGCACCTCGTGCTGGTCAATGGGCAGCTTGTTGACGTTGCTGCCGAACTGACCGAAGGGCTCGCCCATCCAGCTGGTCTCGCCAAAAATCTCTTTGGCAGTTTGGACCGAGGTCGTTTGCGCCTGCGCAATGCGCCAGGCGCTGGTCGTACCAGAGCCAGGCGACTGCATGGCCACCATTGCAATGCGTTGGTCGAACAGGGCCATCGTGGCGGCTGCCTTGCCATTGCGTGAGCAGCCGAGGCCGAACATGCGCTTGGTGTCGATCTTGTGCCCTTGGGTCGCTTCCAGACCGTCGACGATGCGGCTTGCCGCCCAGGCCCACGCCATCAGGCTGCCGGTGTCCTTGGAGTTCGGAAAGAAGTCGTAGAATTTTCCCGAGGTGCCTCGACTGGTGCCTGCGGCCGCGACGTTGCTCGTGAGCCAGGTGAGGCCAACACCAATCGACGCGACGCCAGAAGGCGCGCCCGCGTCGACGTCAAACATCGCGGGGAACGGACCCGTGCCGCTCGGAGTCTTGATGGCGACCGAGAGCTTCCAGGTGCGGCCGCCGCTCGCCATGTCGAGAGTAAGCGTGCCGCCGCTGAAGGTGGCGTTGAGGGTTTCCGGCTTGCCAGGCTTGGGGCCGTAGATGAACGCTTGTGCAAGCGTACTGATTTCCTTTTGGCGACAGACCCAATCGTCTCGTGTTTTGACCTTCGTTCCATCGAGGAATGTGAATGGATCTGGCAGTTTTGCGTTGGTCTTTAGATCTTGGAACGCGGGGGCCTTGAACTCGCGAGTACAGGCGCTGCCAGGGAGTTCCGCTACCGGCCCCACACTGGACGTGCCGCCGGCGCTTGCGGTGCCACCGCTGCCGCCGCTGCCGCCGCTGCCCGCGATGGGTCCCGCGCCGGCGCTGTTGCCAAAAGCACCGCCACGCGCTGCGCCGCTGTTCGAACCAGCGCTACCACCTGCCGCGCCGCCGGTCGTACTCGCGCCGCCTGCCGTCGAACCTCCGGCAGAGATGCCGCCCATCGCGGTAGCGCCCGCTACGGACGGTGCGCCACCGGTGACGTTGCTGCCGCCTGCCGCGCTGCTCCCGCCATTCGACGACCCTCCCCCGGACGCGAGAACGCCGCCGCTCGCCGTTCCGCCAGCGCTCGACGCGGAGCTCGTTCCTCCGCGAGCGTTGGCGTTTCGGTCCAGACCGGTGTTAACCGCTGAGCATGCAGAAAGCGGGAGGACAAACAAGACGAGTGTGCCGCGGATCATGGCGTTCAACCTTTCTAAAAGACAGAGCTTCGCCGTGCCGTTGGTGGAGACGGCAAAAGGCGAGATTCATTGTTCGAGAGCCGGATCGCTTCCGAATCGCGCTCAAACGCGACGATGCATCGAGAGAAACTGCTCAGAAGGTATCGAGTTTAGTGCCCCAGCGTGGTTGTTGCGCGCGTGTTTGCGCGCCCCGCTTCACACAGCGGAAGGGGCAGCGAAATCGCGCGCGAACTCGCTCAGTCCGCTGGCTCGGTATGACCCGAGTTCAGCTGTCTGCGGGCACTGAGCCAAGCGAGAGTGTTGCTGAAATAAGTGCCAATCAGATATGCCCACTTTTGAGTATCGAGATCACGAATTTGTCACAATGCGTGTCGTGCGTTCGTTCCTGGGGATGCGTGGTTAGCGATGCGCTTGCTGTCGACGAGTGTAATGGCTGCGTGAGCCGCGTCGGTGGGCGCGGATCTCACGCTATGCGCGGCGTCACGCGCTGCGCTTTAATCACAGTGAGCTCTTTGCCGGCGCTCGCTCCGAAGCTGCCGTTACTCGCGTCGGTCTGCGCGTTGATTAGTCACGTGGCTTGTCCCGAGCACAATCGCTTTGTCCTGAAGGCCACGGGGCGTTCACGTGATCGAGCCCTTAACTCCGCGCTTTCCGCAAGCGGCGAGCGCGCTTTGGCGATGTTGGCGAGTGTTCGCATTCTCAGTACGTCGATCTCGGCGTGCGCGGCCTCGGCCGTGGCCTTGCTGCCCTCTTTGGTAAGCGCGCTCTGCGCGCCCACGCTACTCATCGAGCCCAGCGTGAACGGTGCGTGATAATGAGTGACTTGGGAATTGCGTCTAAACACGAACACGCCTCCGGCGGGAAGTCGCCACCCACGGTGGTACTCCGCAACTTTCCAGTCGAGATTGTTAAAGAGAATTCCCTGCGAGCCCGAGACTGATCACTTCTTGCAGTCACTTCTCGCAGAATCGTCACTCGGAGATTGTTCCGGGGGTGGGCATCGCTCCTTGCACCAATTCTCGCAGGCGCGAGCACGCAACCCGAGAGGATCCAAATCCGACGCAATGTTGCAGCGAATGTAGACCTCACAGCCAAGCGCGACAGGCGCGCGCAATCGGTGGTGACGTCGACACCAGTGCGGCGCTCGCATAGCCTCCGCTCCTCATTAATGTGTGTGGCTCGGGCGCAGATTCGTGAGGTTCGGCGCGTACGCTTGCCGGAAGCGGAGGTGACGCGCGATGGGGGAGCCAGGTGCCGCCAGAAAGGCCGCCTCGCTGAAGGTTCTTGGATCGCGGTAGTCCGCGGCTCGCGCGTAGCTCGCGTGTGCGGCGAATCCTGCGAAAAGTAGCAGACTGATTTGAGCGCTACGCCGCACCGCGCGTCGCGCCGACAAGCAGGTGCGCAACACCTCACCAAGCCACAGCGCCACGCCGAGCGTGGGCAGGTAGAGACGATTGTCGAGCACGACCAAGTGCGTGCCGGGCAAACTCACGCCGAGCGGGAGCGCAATGCACGCAAGGCATAGCGCGAGCCGCCCGCCGCGCAGCGTGGGCAAGAACCGAAGAGACAACGCCAGGCCGCACAAGGCGAGTGCCCCGAGGCCTACGCGCACCTGCGACGGTTCCAGCAAAACCGCGAGGTCTTGTGGAACGAACAAGCGACCGCAATCGGCCACCGCGACGTCGCCGCGCTGTATGGCAATCGCTGCGATGTCCGCCCAATATCCGGGGCGCAATTCGATCGCGCAGGCGCGGGCCATGACATAGCCAGCAAGGGGCAGCCCCCACGCCCACGCGAGCCAGCCCAAGCCGCGCCAGCGCTCCGAAGTCGGACGCAGCGCGCAAGCCGCCACCAACACACCCGGCAAGATCAGCGCGGTTTCCTTACTGAACAATGCCAGCGCAAACGTCAGCCCGTGGAGCCCGCGAAGCCAGCGACTCGGTCGCTCCAAGGCCCCGCACAGCGAGTAGAGAGACAAGAGAGCGAAGCTCGTGAATAGAAGATCCGTGCGTCCTGGGATCCAGGCGACGCTCGCCACCTGCACGGGGTGCAGCGCAAAAAGGCTGGCCCCCACGAATGCCTGCCCGAGCTCTTGCCCGAGCTTCTGCAACACATACAGCGCCAGCAGCACATTGCACAGGTGCAGCCCGAGGTTGGTTCCGTGGAAGCGCGCTGCGGCGATCGAGCCTGCGTCCGCGTCGAGCAGGAAGGACAGATTGACCAGCGGTCGGTAGTACGTGTCGTCAGCGCTTCCCAGGTAGGAGCGCCCAAAGACCTTGCTCCAGTTGCCGACGTCACCAAGGAATTCGGCCTGATCGAGGATGAGACGCTTGTCGTCGAGTTGGCTGAATCCAAAATCGAGCGTGCGCGCGTAGACGGCAACGGTCATCACGGTCAGCGCCAACCGAACGAGCCGCGTGCGCGCCAGTGCGCTCCACTCGGAGAACCCGCGCCGCTCCGCGAAGGCCTGTGCAGCGCTCAATTGCAGGTCGAGCTGAGCGAGGAGAACCCGCTAATATTGCTCTGGTAAGTCGACGGCGGATTGCTGACCAAGACTCCGATGACCCCATTGGCGATGCGCGCGTTGATGTTGGCCGCGGTGGTGCTGGTCCAGCGGTTGTTGGCGCCAGCACCGGCGAAGCTCGTCTCCGCCATGATCTTGAGGCCGGTGTAGTCGTGCAGCCACTTGTAGTTTGCGGTCGTCGCGTTGTAGGTGCCCGAGTTCGTCAACGTGTCGGAGTCACCCGGACCCTGCACCCAGATCAAGTCCAAAGCGTCCTTCGGCATCGCGGTCCAAAACGCCTGGCTCACGGCGTCGGAATTCCACGGGGAGTGGTTCATGGCCACGATCGCGTTAGGCTCATTGGCCTTGATGGCGCAAATGATTTGGCGTGTGAGTGTGCCGGCCTCCGCGTAACTGAGTGGGTTCTGTTGGGTGCTGCCGCCGCCGACCGTGTACTGGACGAAGTCGCCCTCGAGCCACCAAATGACAGGCTTGTTGGGGCTGGCTGCGTACACGGCTTTCGCGTACTGCCCATAGGCGTTGATGAGGATGGCGCTGTTGTTGCGAATCCACTGCGCCCCATTGCTGCACAGGTTGGGCGCCGCCGAAGTATTGCAATCGCAGTAACCGCCCTGCTTGCAGGCCTGAAACCCGATGAAGTAGGTGTAGAAGACCACCATCGAGTTCGTGCCTGCGACCGTCTTCACGAGGTTGCAGTCGCCGCACGCATTCTGGTTGGCCTGGCCAGAATTGGTCGCGCTTGCAGACCACGAGCTAAGCCCGGCGTTGGTCTCGTCGCCAACCCAGGTGGAGACGAAGTTCAGATACTAATAGTTCGTGCCGCTGCCCGTTCCGCCCCACC
>JAEUAF010000756.1 GCA_019695485.1 Sorangium sp. | reverse complement strand
CGCCGTGGGACTTGTTCGCCGGCTGCATCGACCAGCAGATCATGAGCGGGCGTGGGCGCGTGAGCGACGCGACGCTGGTTTGCCGAGAGAATGCGTGGAAGGTCCACGGGCTGGTCGCGCCGGAGGTCTCGCTTGCCGACTTCGCCGCATCGCTTCCGCTGGCTGACGAAATGATGGTGGTGCAGGGGCTGACGCGGCACAAGCACGCCGATATTGCAGAGAGCGACGGCGTCCAGATGATCGTCCACTTCGAACTGTTACGCGAAGGAAGCCAGATGGTGCACTCGGTGCAACTCTGGGGCTTGGACGGTGTCGCCCCCATAACGGCCTCGTTCCTGTCGTACCTGCTGAGCGAGTTTCGCGGCGTGGCGAACGTTGCGGCGGGCGGAGCGCGCGGCTTCGGCAACATCGCGTTCGATTCGTATGCGCCCGGGAGCGACGCCCCGCCGTTACCAGGTCCTGAACTCTACCTGGCGACGGTAGAGGCGCGGCGCGCCGAGATGACGGATTGGCTGATGGCCAAGTGCGACGCGCCAGCGGCGCCCCAGAAGCCGGCCAAGGGCCGCCGTGGCGCCAGGGCCACGACAGAGAGCCTAGCCGAGGAGACGCCCCTGTGAGCGGGTGGCACGCGGCAAACGCTGGCTGGCTGGCGCGGGCTCGCCAGAACTGGGCGCCCCGCGCTCCGGAGCCGCTGCTCGTGCGGGCTTGGCTCGCGTCGCCGGTGGCGTGTGACGGGTACGACCCGTTGACGCTCGAAGGCGTGTTGCAGTCGGTCGTTTGCCTGCGCGAGACCGGCGTTGACCCGGGTGACGTCTATTCGGAGTGTCCACTCCGTGAGCCGCTCGCGAACACCGACATCCAGATTCCGATCGTCGACACGGTCGCTGGCGTGGTTCCGATCGCGCACGCCTCCGTCGGCTGGTTCTCGCCGGACGCACTCGCGACGAAGCGACAAGGGTGGAAGCGCGCGGACGCCGAATCGTACGCGCGCCCGATCGTGAAGCTGTCGGAGGCGGGCACGAAGACGCAGATGGTGCTGAAGGCGACCGTCACGGCGCAGCACGTTGACTTCTACGTCGAGGGTGACCGCGCGCTGCTCTCGGAGCTGCTGCGCGATGCGAGCCATCTGGGGGCTGGGCGCGCCGGCGGCCTCGGGGTGGTGCAGGGCTGGGAGGTGACGCCGGTTCCCGTGAGTTGGTGGTGGTTCGGCCCTGGCGGCAGGTTGATGCGGTCGCTGCCCGTCGAGATGATCGCGACCGACGAGCGAGCGGGCGACTACGACGCGCGCGAGGCCACGTTGCGCGCGCCGTACTGGCATCATCAGACCCGCACCATCTGCGGCGTGCCGGTGCAACGCTTCGGGGAGCCGATTGGCCAGGCGGTTGGCGAATTTTTCATCACTGGACACGCGGTCAGGCGCTTCAAAGAGCGGGTTCCAGGCAAGGCGCGGTTGAGCTATGAAGAGGCGTTGGCGGAGCTGATCCAAACGATGAAGCGGTCGCACTTCGTGAAGACACAGGACAACGGTCTCGACTTGTGGCGCGGACCTAGGCCGCACCGACTACGACTCAAGGTCGCGCGAGCGCCGCAGGGGCTTCCGCAACTCGTGACGGTGCTGCGCGGTTGTGATGATGGGTGGCAGCGGTGAGCGCGTCGACAGAGATCGTCGCGCTACTGAAGGCGGCTAGCTCTCTCAAGGAGAGCGAGCGTGTGAAGCTGTTCAATGCCGTGAGCGCCGCTCTCGGTGAGCTGGTGCGCGATTTAGCCCCGGACCCTGCGTTGAGCCCTCGGCTGATCCGAGCGGATGACATCGACGCGAACGCATACAATCCTAATTTCGTCGCGAGCACAGAACTAGATTTGCTAGAAAACTCGATGCGTGCTGATGGTATCACGATGGCGGTGGTCGTGGTGCGGGAGGGGAAACGGCACACCGTAGTAGATGGGTTTCATCGGCGTAGAACCGCAATCGAGCGGCTCGGGCGTCGCTACGTTCCGTGCGCAGTGATTGATTCACCGGTGGCCGACCGCATGGCATCGACGGTGCGCCACAACCGCGCGCGCGGGAAGCACCAGGTGGAGCTGATGGGGTCGCTCGTGCGCGGCATGCTGGAGCTCGGTTGGGACGATGCGAAGATTTCGACGAACCTCGGCATGACGGTCGAGGAGCTGCTGCGATTGAAGCAAACCGTCGGGGTTGCGGCGATCCTCGCGTCGCCCGAATATGGCCGAGCTTGGGAGGGGCGCGATGGACCGGATCGTGTTGACCCGCAAGAAAGCTGAACTGACCGACGTGCGCGGCCGCGCGTTCGCTATCGTGGCGCCGGGCTACGAGGCTCCGTGTGGCGTCGAAGCGGTTACGTTAGACGCTGTGCTGGCGGATCCTGAGCGCTGGTGCGAAGGTGGCGCGACGATGGTGATCGTCGGACTGTCGAGGTTGATGACACCATCGAACCGGGTGAAGCTCGGTCGCGTGCTGCTCCGTCCGCGCGCCGGGCTACGTCGCATCTCGGTGGATGAGCTGCTGTTCGTCTCGGAGCCATGGCGTCTCTGGTGGCACTTTTACGCCGTTGGAGCCGCTGGCCACTGGGGGCTGACCGATTCGTTTCTGGCTGAGACTCGGTGGAACGCCGCCGTCGAGATGCAAACGCCTGACCCGTTCGGCGTCGAGAGCGTCTCGGTTGCTGCCGCGGGGGTCGTGCGCGCCATTGACCCGTTCGTTTTCCAGCCGGTGGCGGTCGATACGATACCGGCCACGAAGGAAGTTCACGCGGCATACTCGCAGCTGAAAGAGACTCTCTTCACTCACGAGAAGACGGTGGCGGCGATCATCAAACGGCTCGCGGCCTTCGCGCAGGCCTCTTGCCCTGACCGCGCTGTGCCGTCTTCTGCTCAGCTGTTCAAAAAGCCTCCGGCGCGCATCGTACGGACCGATTTGGCGGTCGACACGTTTCTTGTAGGTCAGCTTCTTGACCGTATCAGGCTCACCAACGCGATCGCGGGCACGCCATGAATGCCCCCGTCATTGAGAATGTGCTCACGGCTGCTCGTCGCCGCATGTCGTTCGTTTTCGATCGGTACCGCCGGGTCGTAGTATCGGTTTCGGGAGGTAAGGATTCGCATGTGATCTGGCACTTGGCGGTCACTGAAGCGCAGCGACGGCAGCGGAAAGTCGAGGTGTTCTTCTTGGATCAAGAGGCTGAGTACGCGGGGACGATCGACGTGATTAGGTCGATGATGTCGCATCCGTCGGTCACGCCTCGCTGGTTTCAGGTGCCGCTCCGGATGACGAACGCGACGAGCCATCGGGACACGTTCATGCGGGCATGGGCCGCTGGCGAGGAGTGGATGCGGCCGCGCGAACCGGGCGCGATTGCGGAAGCGCTCGGAGCGCCTGACCGTTTCTACGACTTCTTCCCATGGTTCGAGCGGCAGGCTGCGGAGCCAACCGCGTTCATCGTTGGACTTCGATCACGCGAGAGCCTGAACCGTTGGCGCGCCGTGAAGGCTAATCCGGGACTCGACGGAATAGGCTGGAGCACGAAGGCGGATGGGCGCGAGAACTTCCGCTTCTATCCGATCTTCGACTGGAACGTCGGCGACGTGTGGAAGTATCTGGCGGACAACGCGATTCGCTACAACCGCGTCTATGACGCCATGTTCATGCGCGGCACGCCCGAGCGTAATCTGCGGGTTTCGTTCCTGGTCCACGAACAATCGTTTCGGGCGTTGACGTCACTCCAAGAGCTTGAGCCAGAGACGCACGAACGTCTCGTGAGGCGCCTGTTTGGTGTGCATGCGGCCGCTATTTACGCGAACGAGGACATCTTCAACGCGCGGAAGCTTCCGGCGCACTTCAAGAGTTGGCGCGAGTTCCGATCCTATCTGCTCGACTCGACCCCATTGGAGAAGATTGGACGTCTCCGAAAGCGGTTTTCGAAACAGGGCGACGATGAAGCGACGTGTCGCGAGCATGTTCGCCAACTGCTGATCAATGATTGGGAGAACAACGTCCCAGTGCGACGAATGGCGGCAGCTAATCTCCGAAAATTCTGGTGGGACCGACTATGAACTGGGGACACGTCACGATTGCGATCCCAACGATGCCGAGTCGCACGCGGATTCTTAGCGAACTCGTTGCGCAAGTCGGCGAGCAATGCACCGGCGCTCAGATCGTCACCCGTGAGCACCCTGACGGCGGAGACCCGCGTGCCGACCTACCGGCGTTGACACAGCAAGCACTGCTCAGCGCCGCAGATACCGGTTGGGTGCTGTTTTTGGAGGACGACGTTTGGTTGGCCCCAACGTTCGGAGCGGCAGCGCTTGATTTTCTCGACGCGAACAAGATGGCTTCAGTGGCCTCTTTTTTCTCGCGCTCCAAAGTAGATCTGGAGCTTTTTGCGCGCGGTCAGCAGATGCGCGCGCAAACCCCGTCGTCGTTTTGCATGATGCAAGCGATTGCGGTACGTCGCGCCACCCTGATCGGGTTCCCCGAGTGGGCCCCGACTTGGTACGCGCGGCATCCGGAGCACACTCATGCCGCGGACCTGTTGCTAGGCGCCTGGCTCTCCAAGAAAGGAGAACGAATCTTGGTGCGTGTGCCGTCTCTGGTGCAGCACCGCGCGGTGCCGTCAACGCTTGGCCCGCGTAGTCGTTGCCGGCAATCGGAGACCTATCGCCTAGCGTTTGGCGAGGTGCCCGCGTGAACCTGGATGAGCTCGCTGAGAAGGCAGAGGCGGAAGGCTGGCGAATTCAGCCGCCGACGCTGGCGCAAACCCCTATCCTAGCGCCGACTGGGGAGACGGTCGGTTTTTTCTGCCTTCACGCCGCCGGGCGTGGTCGCTGGCGTGTTGGCCCGATTTACGTGTCGCCCGAGCACCGCGGGCAACGACTCGCAGAGCAGGCGTACGCGAGACTGACGGTGCCGCTCGTTGCGTACGTGCACGAGTCTAACGTGGCTTCACGCCGGCTTCACGAGCGGTGCGGCTTCACCTTTTGGTACCGCACGCGCGGCGGCGAATACTGGAAGCGCGGATGACCTATACGGTCCGTAAGCCAGGTTCTCGTCGCGCGCTGTTTCGGCACCCGGAGTTTGGGTGGATTTGGAGCCGTCCGAATCTGGCAACAGAACTCACGCTGGCCGACGCGGAGGAGATGGCGAAAAAACTCGGTGGGACCGTCTGCCGAGACGGTCAGCCGCTTGGCGTCACGAAGCCAAAGAAGCCGAAGTTCTCGACCGAGAAGGCACCCGGCGAACGAGACAAAGTGACCGAGCTGAAGGCGCTCATGGCCATTGGCGACTGGCCCTCGGCACTGAAGAAAGCGGCGCGCTTCTCACAGCTCGGAGACGAGCGTGACGCGATCAAACGCGGTTGGGAAGCATGCGCTAGGCCCGAGTTGTTCCGGCAGATGCGGCGCGACCCGGGCGCGATTCGTGAGGCGGGGATTGCGGCGCTGAAGCGCAGGTTCTGGAAGTGACCGAGCCCCGCCTAGACGCCCACGACAGCGCCGTCTGGTCGCGTCTGATGATCCAAGCGTTCGCGCGCGCGAAGTCTCGCGAGCACGCACGTCTCGTAGAGGCCGCGAAGCGCGAGGCTGACCGGTGCCTCTCTAGCGCCAGGAACCCGGCCATCATGTGGAGCGGCGGGAAGGACTCGACTGTCCTGACGCACCTGGTGCGCGTCACGCTCGGCGCCGACATCGACGTGGTGAGCGAGAAGGACGACCTCGACTATCCAGGTGAGGAGGCGTACGTCACCGGCCTCGCGGCGCAGTGGGGCGCGCAGCTCGAAATCGTTCGCCCGAGCGTGTCCCCGTCCGAGTGGATCGCTGCTAACGCGGCGACTCTCGAGTCCGGAGCCGACATCCACTCGCGGCGCGCGGCTCTCAGTCGCGTCTGCTTCTACGACGTGATGGAGCGCGCGAATGCGACGCGCGACGCAGTCCTACTCGGGCTGCGCGCGGCGGAGTCTAAGCACCGATTGCGCAACCGCACATTCAACGGGCTCACGTATCGCAAGCGCGACGGCCTGACGGTCTGCAACCCGCTCGGCGATTGGAGCGGGCTTGACGTGTACGCTTACATGCTCGCGCATGGCGTCGAGCCGCTCCACGTCTACCGCTGCGTGGGGTTCGCGCACGAGCGCGATCCGTGGCGCGTCCGGAAGTCGTGGTGGCTCCCGGGTAGCTCATCAGACCGCGGTGGCGTGACGTGGCTACGGCACTACTACCCGAGCCTATACCGTCGCATGCTCGAGTGGTTTCCTCGCGCCCAGAGCCTCGCGTGAACTATCTGCATCCCATCGGTCGATTCTTGTTGCGCGCTGCCACCAGCGCGCTATAGTGTCTTTTGTCAGCACGGAGCTGACGGAAAGAGGAGAGACGACGATGGCAACTCAGGTAACGCTCACAGCATACAACATGGGCCTCGGGACGACAGAGGCGGAGTTCGACCGCTGGGTTGCGTTCGTCAGCGCGGTCAGTGGGTTCGAGGTCGACTCGTTCCCATTTTCGGACGGACGCGCATGCGACGAGATCACCTCGGACAGTGATGACGAGCGGGAAAGCGCCGCTGAATTGCTATCGGATCTGTGGAACCGCTGGTGCGGCGGCGACACGATCGCTGAGCATTGCAAATCTGCCGGCGATGCAACGGCAGCGATGACTCGCGCCGAGGATTTCGCGGATGCTGACCAGGACTGGAAGGAAGGCTCGACGAGCTGGGCGTTCGGGGACGGTAGCCGGCTGGTTGTATCTGGCTCCGACGTGACCGCGACGCGCTGACGTCCGGCCGTGCCCCTCACCCGCGAGGTCTGGGGCGCGACCGGGCGCCAGCCCGAGAGGAGCGGAGCCATGTCAGATCTAAAGTTCGAGTTGGTGAAACAGGTCGTTGCGTTCGGGAATAGAGCCGTTCTGTTTTTGAACAGCGAGGGTTTCGTGAATGAAGCAGCGAAGCTCGATGAGCGGGTCTCCACCGTTAGGGAGCTGTTTGGCAGCACCTACGCGGACCGCGCTGCTCAAAACAGCAGGCTCAGTGTCAACTCGGACGCGCTCTTAGATCGGTTAGCTGGGCTAGATTCTCGCGCGACCATAGCGGCCGAGCGCATGCGCGGGAATGGTCGGAGCGACATCGCCAGCGCGTTGTCCGGGTTGGCGACGCTCACCAATGGGGCCGCGCTCGCAATTGAGGCGGCGGAGGCATGAGCTACGAGGCATTTATCGCGGCGTGCTCCAAGGAATGCCGCTGCTGCGGTTTCTGCAGCGTGCATCCTTGCGACGGCGTGTTAGCCGGTGGGCTCTGTGATAGGTCGCGGTGCACTTGCAACGATATTGAGGAGGAACCGCTAGACTACGATGAGAACGAGGAGGATGCCCCTTGACTCGCGCGACCAGAACCACCGACCCCGCGCAGCATCTCCCAGCGCTCGCGCGGGCCGCGGCGCATTGTCGGCGCCCGCCGAAGTCGCCGCTCACGTGGAGCGAGGCGCTTGCCGAAGCGCCGTGGTCGGCTGAGATGCCGGCGGCCTGGGAGCAGGAATTCCGCTCAGCATACGCGCAGCAGCTATTCCTCCTCGACATGGCACTCGCACCGAAACGCAGCGGCAGCTCCGGTTCGAGCGGTCGCACGCGCCTCACGCGGCGGCAGGTTTCGCTGTCGGACAGCGAAATCGCAGACCAGGACGCGCGCGCGTCCGCAGCTGGGCTGCCTTGGGCCACGTGGGCGAGGCGGAAGCTGTCGTCAACATGAAGCGCTGGTGGCTAAGTTTCTGTGATCCTGACAGGCCAGAGGGGAACCAGTTCCTAGGTATCGCGATCGTTCTTGCCGATGATTTTCTGTCCGCGTGCTTCCTTGCGCGCCTCACGGGATGCAACCCTGGTGGAGAGGTGATGGGCGCGCCGTTGCCTGATTCCCTGGAGCTTGACCGGACCAATATGCATCGCCTATTGAGCCGAGCGGAGGCGGAGGAGATTGACCGAGGCTGGGGGTTGAGTAGAAAGCTCGGCAGTGGAGCGAGTAGCACGGAGGTTTCCTGATCCGGAAACGCTGGAACAAGCCGGAAGAATTGGGCACCGGGGCAACGAGCCCTGCGAGACGATCGGAGCCCGACCGCGGATGCTTGCGGCTGCTACTCGCTGCCACTGCCGAGCTCGCGACGAGCCGGCGGACAACCCTGCTGCTCGCACCCGTGATGCCAAACTATTTTTGACAATCGACCACTATCCACTTGCGCGCTGCCACCAGCGCGCGTATATATAGGTCATGAACAACGTGAACAACGGATGGCGGCGCGGCAAGACGGCTCACAAGTGCAACGTGTTCCCTGCTGTTTGGGCCGCTATCTACGGATGCAAAGGGGAGAAGAGCACCACCTGGCGTTACACTGTAGGTAGCTTCGGGCGCCGTGTCCCCGAGTACGCTTGTGAGACCTGCAGAGCGGCTAAGGACAAGACAGATGCTGCGATCGGCGTCGAGTATCAGCGTCTGCTGCGCGAGGCGCAGGATGCGGCCGGGGTTGCTGATTACCGTACGGCGCGAGTCAGATTGGTGAACGGGGTCCCGATGCTAATCACCGCTGGCTGAGTCGATTCGGGTGAGGGCCCTCGGGAAACGGGGCCTTGACCCGAGTCGGCACATGGCCGACAGTTAGATCAACCCGACGCCGCGGAAACGCGGGGTCCTCCAAGGAGACCGACATGACCATTACAGCGAACGCAGCAGCGACCACCGTAAATCAGATGCTCTCGGCCACCGTCGTAGGCGAATCGGTCTCGGATGAGACGATCGTCCGCCTCGCCTACGCCGTCGAGAATTTCGAGCTGCAACTCGGCTACGACGGCGTCACTCAGGAGAACGTCGGCCAGTACATCACCGCACTGACCTCGCTGCGCTCGCGCCTCACTGCTCTGCGCACGGCCAAACCGGCCCCCGTTGCTACCCCGGTAAACGTCGAGGTTCTCCTGCAGATCGCGGACCTCGAATCCCGCGCCCAGGACCTGGACGACCGTGACCAATTCGCCAAAGCGGGCGCCCTGCGTGCCCAGGCCCGCGCGCTGCGCAACCAGGTGACGGCGTGATCTCGCGAGTCGGGGTCTCAGACGGTGGGCAGGATCGCGAGCTTATGTTCCGCGTTGCGACGGCCAATTTCGGCTACTGGCGCAACGGTTGGTGTCAGGAATTTCGGGCCAGCAACGCGGCCCAACTGCGCGTCGGTATTGCCCGGGCATGGCAGGACGCCCACCGCTGGTATGCAGCGGCTCGCACGTCTCGTAGCCCGACCGCTGACCTGACTCGCCTAGAGCTGCACGTTGAGACGATGAGCCCGCCCACATCCACAGAGCGTTCGTGGTCGCATATCCTGCGCAGTAATAGCGCCGTTCGGCACGTCTATGACGAGTTTGCCGAGGACTGGAAACGCTGGCCGAACGACTATCCACGGCTGTTCTCCGATGCGTTGGCGACCGAGCAGCACTGTCGCAATCTGATGGGATTTGCCGACTCGATCGGAGACGCGGTCGAGCAGGTACAGGATGAGCAGGCCACCGAGCGTCGAGCCCAGGTGCGGGCTGGCATGCGAGTCGTCAGGGGCGACAAATGAGCCCCGCCCACACCCATGACGTGAGCACCGGCACGTCAGGGGAGTGCGTCGAACTGATCGCGCGAGACCCGGTCGCGCGGTGCGGACTCGCGGGCGAAAGCGTCTCGCTCGCTTGCCCCGCGGGGCGCCCTGACGCGACGGGCGGCCCGTACTGCCCTGAGCACGGCGGCGGCGTGCGGGCCGAGCGCGAGGCGCGGGCCGATTGGAACTTCCTCGCGCCGGCATCCGTGGGGCACCGCGGACAGGTGCTGGCGGCGGGTTGCGAGGGGCTGCTGACGCCGGACCGATACATCGTGGTGCGGCAGCTGATAGAGCCGGCGGGCGGCGTGTGGCTCGCGTGGCTCGGCCTTGGGTCCGCCATGCTCGAGGTGTCGAACCCGGAGAGCGCTCCGAATCGGCGACGTGGTGGAGTTCGGCACCGGCGTGCGAAGGACCGGGGCCTCATGGGGACCCGGTCCTTCCGAACTCGAGAGGACGCGCTCCGGGTGGCGAGGGACGCCTGGGCGCGGCAGCTAGCGGCGCATGTCGAGCGAATCCGGGTCGCACGGGGCGGCACGCTCGACTGGGGCGTACCGGTCGAGCCCGCGGAAGAGCCGATCGTGATCGTGCTGGAGCAGGGCGAGGCTCGCTCCGCGTGGGACTTGGCGGTCGTGCTGCCGAGGATGTCGCGCGATGGACTCTCGCTCGTATCCGGGCTCAGGCCGTCCGGTGAGGTGGCGTGAGCCCAACAAAACGCAAAAACCGCCGAGGCCCCTGAAGGCATCGGCGGGTTCGCGGGTTGGGAGCAGGTCGCGACTAGCCGCCGACTCGGTTTTTCCTCGCCACCTGCGCCTTGAGCAGCGCGTGGCCGATTTGCGCGAGCGCGTCCTTACCTTCGGGCTCGAGTTCATCGAAAAGCTGCAGCAACATGCGCCAATCGCCCACGATTTTACCGGTCTTGCCTGTTGGCGACTCGGTCGGGGCCTCGGAAAAGCTCGGCGTCTTGCTCGCCTTCAGCGCGGGGCGCGGCGGCTCGAGCACGGGGCGCGGCCCGAAATCGACCGGCTTGGGCGGGCGACGTGGCAATGGCGGCGGCACCTGGCGCTTCGGGCGCGAACTCGGGGTACGTGCGGGTGGCTTCGAATTCATGGGGATTTCGGCGGCAAACGCGGGGGAGGCCGGCGCGCGCCATGGATCACGAGCTGAGGTGGAGGCTTGGACGCGGCGAGTGGGTCCGGATTCACCGGCACGGCCGAGAGGACGTCGGTGCAGCTCATGCCTTCGGCAAGCACGGTCCGCTGGGCGCACATGAATGCGCTGTCGAGCCGCTGCCAGTCCGCGAGGTCTGAGCTCTGCCCGACGAGATAGTCGCCCTGTAGCCGCACGCGTTCGGCGATCGCGCGTAGGTCGTCCCGCACGAGTCCGAGCTGGGCCGCCGTGACGGGCGGCTCGTCGAGCTGGTGAGCGTAGCGGGCCGCCTCGGAGCCGCCGGCGCCGCCCGCGAGCCCAAGCACGCCGCCGAGCAACGCGATCCACCACTTCGACGAGCCCGCGCGAAACGTGAGTTCGGGGCCGAGCGGCTCCGCCGCCTCTACCACCACGGGGCGCATCTTGGCGGCCGCGAGCGCCGCGCGAAGCTCCGCGTTTTCTCTCACCGTCTCGGCGTGGCGGTCGAGCAGGTGATCGCGAGATTTCACGGCCGTGCTCGACTCGTCGTCGCTCGCGTCCCGCAGCGGAGGAGGCGTGACGGAGCCCTGCGCGGCAGGCGCGGGCGAGCCTGGAAGCGTTCGGTCGAGCCCGCGCGATGCCGCGCGCGGTAGCTCCGTGGAGGAGTGGCGCCCATCCACCTCTCGCACCGACGGGAGCTTGCCGCGGTACGGCTGAGGCTTGGGCGGCGTCGGGTCGTGCGGCATGGTTCCGGCCGATAGGCCTTGACGAAACGCCAACGCCGTGACAAATTGTCAATTGTGCTGCAGATGTCAGACCTCGCTCATCCGCCGCCCCACGCTGTGCAGTGGGAAGCCCGCTCGCTCAGCTCCGAGCGGCCGGGGCGGTGTGTCGTGCGCGAGCAGCTCTGGGCGGCGGCACGCGAACGTGCGGCGGCCGCGCTCGGCGTCAACACGGACGCGGTCGAGGTCCGTCGTGCGGACGACGACGCGGCCTAGTCGGTCGGTGGCGGCGCTGGCTCGGTGTGACGCGCTTCGCGCTCGGCCTCGAGTCGACTGAGGCGCTCCTCAAACGCGTTCTGCCTCGCCTCCTGCGCCTTCTGCGTGAGCTTGACGGTCGCGATGTCCTCGGCAACGCCCGATATCGCATCGATGATGCGTCGCTCCATCTTCGTCAACCAGCCGCGCTGAGACTCGAATGCTTCCGTGACGGCGCCTTTGATCATCTTGGCGAATGGGTTCTCGGTCGGGGTCTGCTCGGGCACCGCCGCGAGTTCGAAGGGGCGGTCGATCATGTCCCCACCCGTTCGTCTGTGCCTTCCCAAACGAACTCACCGTCCGTGCCGACCGGAAGGTGCTTAGCGCAGCACGAACAGAATGTGGCACCGTAGAACTGAGGATTGCGCGCATAGGTCTCGCTGAGCGCGAGCGCCATCGTCGTCACCGAGCCGCAGCCTTTGCCTACCGCGTCGAGCTGGGGCTGTGTCCAGTACCTGCCGATGCGCGGCGACTCGCTCTCCGGATAGGCCTCGTACTTGACGTAACCGGTCTCAGAGTATCGCTCGCTCTGTTCCGCGGTCAGGTCGCTCAACGGGTAGCGCGGGCCAGGTCTACCGACATGCCGATAGCTGCAGCGCACCGAGCGCACGAATCCCTTCGCGCGCTCTTCCGCCGAGAGGACGAGATATGACTTCTGCTGTCCATTCGGGAGCAGTGTTTCGTCGAGCTTCGAGCGATCGTCAACAAGCGTCATCGGAGCGTCACTTTCTTCCCTAGCATCGCTGCGAGTGCCGTCTCGTAGCGACCGACCTCCGCATTCGCTTCGTCGGTGATGGTGTCGAGATACTCGCGCTCGGTGAACACGCCCTTCGCGATCAGCAGCCGGACGAGCGCCGCGTGGTCGCACTTCGTCAGGTTGATCCCGACACGCAGATGTTTTGGTGATCCGTCTGTCCCCCCGTTGGCGTGGTCGAGCGCCACGCCCGTCTGAATCGCGTGGCAGGCGTCGTGGTAGGCGAGCTTGCTCGATGTCACGGCACCACCGCGGCGACGAATGACCCGGTCCCCGGCAAACACTCGTTTGGCGCAGAGGCGTCAGCTAGGCACTGGCTCATGATGCCCACCAGCGCGTCACCTTGAGACAGGCTCGAGCCTGAATCGCCACGGTGCCGCATGCCATCCACGTTCGTGCCGGTGAGCACCACGGGGGTCTCGACGATATCGGTTCCTTCGAGGTGAACGAGCGTCGCCGGACCGTCGACAGCACTCGCACGCGCGCTCACCCATGCGCTTAGCGGCGCGTCGGCCTCGAGCGTGGCGAGGTCACCCGCGGCCGCGACGAATCGCGCCGTCGAGTGGCCTTGCGTCGTGTGCGCCCACGTATCGGCGTCCACGAAATAGACGGTGTCGCCGATCGCGTGCTGTCGGTC
>JAEUAF010000613.1 GCA_019695485.1 Sorangium sp. | reverse complement strand
TCCTTCCAGACACTCGCCATGGCGGTGCGCATGGCGGGCAGCGGATCTGTCTCGTGCTCGAGGCAGGTCTCCTTGTAGTCCGGGGCCATGCCCGGAATGCGCTCGACGAAAGAATACAGTGACGGCTGTTGGTGAGAGGTGTTGTGGTGGTCCAAGGACTGGCCCGCCGCGCGCGCGACGCTGGCCGCCTGTTCGTACTGAAGAACCCCTGAGCGCGTGACGCCGCACGCCAGGGCCGCCACCAAGAGGTCGATCGCGAGGCGCGAGCGGTCGCGATACCAATGCGACGACTTGCTAAAGTCGATGGTGTCCGAGGGCGGCGCCCAGATCGGCTGGGAATTGACGGGCGTCGGCTTGGTGGGCAGCGTGGGCAAGCTGCAGATCACCTGATTCACGGTCTGCGTGGCTTGGCTGAGCGCGTCCTGCATGCCCTGCAGTTGGTACTGATCTTCGCGACACAGGCGCGGCATGAGCGCGCTCATCTGCGCGTTCAACGCGGCTAGGCGCGCGGTTTGGGCGCGACTCTTCGCCAAATCCTGCGCGGAAGGGCCGGTCATGCTTTGCACGGCGCCGTTCAGGTACTGCTCCATCACTTCCCAGCCGCTGCGCAGCGGATCGCGCGGCACGCCCGAAGCGTCGAACACGCAGCGGTTCTGCGGGCCCGCGTTCTCCGCGCTGTTCAAGACGGCCACGACCTGCTGGTACAGGCTGTCCTTGCGCGCGGTGCCCGTGGCATGAGCCATAAAGAGAGTGTCGATGCTGGGGAAGCCGACGGGGCCCCCGCTCTGCGAGCCCGCTGCCGAGCCCGTGAACAGCGACAGCATGCCGCCTTCGTGCGTGCCGCCGATCACCGGCGCCGCATAGTTTCGGATCCCCTCCGTGATCACGATGTTCTGCGCCAAGGGCTGCAGCGGCGCCAAGTTCTGTCGGAAGACCAACGAGCCCGTCGAGTCGTCGGCCCCCCAAAGATGGCGAATGCGCCCGTTCCCGCTGAACATCAAAATCAGGTTGGTCGGCGCCACCGGGGCCGCATAGCCCGGCAAGATGCGCACGAAGGGCAGCATGGCCGCCGTCGCGCCGATGCTGGCGAGGAACCTGCGGCGCGAGGCGCGTAGGCGTTGCTGATTCACTGGCAATTCTCCCCGGCTTTGACGGTGTTCCTGGTGCGCATGGTCGAGCTCGTGGCGATTTGGATGAACAAACTCTGGATGCTCAAGTTGCTGGCTTTGAAGGCGGTCCAGATGTCGGCCAAGGCACAGGCGTCGGCCTCTGTTTCGCCCCGGCCGAGCGCGAAGCGCAGCGTTTGAATCTCGAAACATTGCTGCGGCACGGTGCCGCTGGCGAGCGCGTCAATCAGACCGGCGGTGTCCTGAAAATCAGCCGTAAACATGTTGGTGAACCCGGCCGCGATGGAGCCGGCACTCGATTGAGTGAGCGCAGGGTTATAAACTCCGTCGGGACCATACGCGCCGAAGCCGAAGCCAATCGAGTCCATGCGCGAGTGACAGTAGGCGCAGGCTGGGTCCTTGGCGTGCTGACTGAACACGTCGTTGGCGGTCTGCCCCGAGCTGGGATCGATGGTCATGTTGACGTTGCTGGACGGCGCCGGCACGGGATCGCAGAGCAAGGCCAGGCGCACCTGCTTGCCACGCTGCGTCGGCGAGCCGAGCGTACCCTTGATGTGCGAGCGCATGAACGCGGCCCGCAACAACAGCCCCTGACGCGCGGGCGTCAGCGCAATGCTGCCATCGCTCGCCAGGCTGGAGCCGTAGAACTGAGCGAGCTCCGCGCTGCCGCGCGTCGTCACCGACTTCAGGAGGTCGGCATAGGTCCCGGTGCCCTGAACGAGTGCGGCAAACACCTCGCCCGATTCGGCATCGATGCTCTGATCGAGCGTCGAAGCGCCCGCACCCGCCGGCACCAGGCCGAGCCATTGCTTGATGAACTCTTTCAGCACGGGCTGGGCCTTACTGCTTTGCAGCATGCGCGTGGCCTGCGTTTTCACGCCCGCCGCGTCCGCCAAACCTCCGTTGTCGGCTGCCGTAATCAAATCGGCGTCCGGCACGCTTCGCCACAGAAAGCCCGCCAAGCGGCCCGCGAGCTCGCTCGGACTCAGCTGCGCGGTGTTCCCGCTCGGGGCGCCGAACTCCACCGTAAAGAGGAAGCGCGGCGATTCGAGAATGAACTGTAGCGCCGCGCTCGCCGCGAGCGTTGCGTCATCCACCGCCACCGTCGCGTACAAATCCTCGATGCGCTTCTTGTCGGCCGCCTCGAGCACGCCGTGAAACGCTTGCCGCGCCTTGGTCGTGAGGTAGCCCTTGATGCAGGTGGCATCGGTGGCCGCGCACGCCGAAGCGGCGGCGATTTTCGCGGCAACGGCCGTAGCCACCGTCTGCCCGACCGTGTCGTAGCGGGTGAACTGGTCGGTCGTCATGCGCGTCTTGGTGTTCACCACGAACACGCCACCGAGTAACTCGTCGGACGGCAAATCGCCCTGGTTCACGTCCACCGCGAACAAGTCCCGCACGGCATTTGAGTACTCGAGACGCGACAGGCGTCGCACCGGAGTCGGCCCGACCGCCGTTGGGTCCGTGCACTTCGTCAACGCCGAGACCCCGCTGCCCGGAGGAGGAGGAGGGGGTGTCGTCATGCCTCCGCTGCCGCTCGGAGCCCCGGCGCCGGGCGTGGCCACGCCGCCGCTGCCGCTCGCGACACCCGCGGTGCCGCCGTTACTCGCTTGCAGAGTGCCAGCCGCGCCAGCGCTGGTAGTCGCGGTGCCTGCCGCGCCCCCGCTCGCCGACGGATCGCGCCCAGAAACGGGTGAAGGCCCGCCCGAACAGGCAGAGAAAGACGCAAGTAACACAGCCCAGTGGCCCCGCATGCAGCGAAACCTAACCCACGTCGGCCCCTAAATCGAACGTATCGTGACGAGATCTCGAAATTTATCAGACCGCGCTGCGTCCGCGAGAGGGGTCCGAAAGCGAGTGGGCTTCGTGCGGTGCTAGGCCCGCTGCTGACGCCGCGACCCTCGGTAGCTTGTCACGCGAACGTCACACCGACGGTGGTCGGGTTTCGCGATGGACGTCGCCAGGGCTACAGGTTGGCCGGGGACCCACTGCGGGCGTAGCGGCCGCCCTCGGACGGAGTGGCCGCCCGCGGACCGTCATTCGGCCTGGCCGCAGCGCGGGTTCGAGTTCCTTCAACTCCTCGGGGTGGCCCGATACACAGGCACAGGTCCTCCTCCAAGCCCCATCGGGGCGCCACCGACGACGATGGTGCCGCCACTGCCCTCGATCGGACGCCCACCGCTGCCGGGATCGGCACTGCCGCCCTGCGCGGTCGAGCCGCCTTGCGCGGTCGAGCCGCCTTGCGCGGTCGTGCCGCCTTGGTTGCCGCCGGGGCCGACGTCGCCGCCGCACGCGTTGAGCGCGACGCCGAGCGCGGCCGCGCGGAAGGTCATCACCGCCAGACTGCTCATGCGGGGACCGCCAGTTGGCAACGCTTCGGCCGCCAAATCGGCCGGTGCGCGGCACGCCGCGCAAAAGGGGCAGCTCGTCGCGTTGGCGCGCACGTGGCGGGAACAAGCCTCACACAGCACTAAAGGAATCGTCATGAACTGGTTCTTTCAAGGGGCGATACGAGTTGCAGCTCTGGAGGCAGGGACGAGGAGGCCGACACTGGTTCGACAATAATCTCGAAGCGACCGACATCGAAAGGCAGCCCGGGTGGCGCCTCGACGCGCTCGACCCGCTCGCGCAAGCCTTGTCGTTCGAATTCGAGCGCCCGATGGTGACAATAGGGGTTGTTGCCGGGCCGCCCCAGCAGGCTGAACGACGTCCATGTGCACCCGCCGCGACACTCTTCGGCATAGTAGCACGAGCGACAGAACCCCCACAGGTCCTCCACGCTCCGATCGCGGATGTAGCGCAAAGCAGCGGAGCGCTCCCAGATCGCCTCCAGCGGCTCCTCTCGAATATTGCCGCCGATCCAGGCCTCACTCGGCAGAGACGGGCAGCCTTTGATCGCACCGTCGGCTTCGATGCCGAGCGTGGTGACGCCCGCGCCGCACGAGTAGCAATGACCGAGCGGCATCTCGCCGCGCAGCACGTGCTCGAAGGGGCCGAAATAGCCGATGTTGTTGCCCGGCCAGACGCGAATTTTGGCTTCGTCGCAGCGCTGCTTGAGGCGCCCGAGCAGCGGAAACACCTCGAGCAAATCGTAAGGCTGAAGCAAGAGCTCGGGGTGATCCGCGGCGCGGCCCATCGCCACCGTCAGCGCGATTTGCCAGGCCCGCACGCCTGCGGAGACCAAGAGCTCAACCAGCGCGGGCAAGTCAGCCACGCTCTGACGGTTGATCTGAGTGTTGACCGAGACGAACACGCCCGCGTCAGCGAGCGCGCGGATCGCGCCGAGCGCACTCTGAAACGAGCCGAGCACCCCGCGTTGCGCGTCGTGCGCCGCCTCCAAGCCGTCCAGCGACACGCTGACGCTGTCGAGGCCAGCCGCGGCCATTTGACGCGCGAGGTCGCGATCGATGCCGCGACCGCCGCTCGTCATGCCAACCTCGACGCCGTGCGCCTTCAGTGCGCGCAAGACTGGGAAAAATCCAGGGTGTAAGTGCGCCTCGCCGCCGATCAGGGAGACCTCGAGCACGTCGAGCGACGCCAACGACTCGACGAGCGCAAGGCACTCGTCGGTGGAAAGCTCGTCAGGACGCGCTTTGCCAGCGCGCGACCCGCAGTGCTCACAGCTCAAATTACAACGCAGCGTGAGCTCCCAAACCGCGACGCGCGGTCGCGCACGGCGGTCTATCGCGCGCGTCTCCGCGGCGAGCGGCAAACGACCGTGCCCGCGCCCGGCCAGCGGCAAATGCACCCTGCGGATCGCGTCCTCCACCCCGCTACGCTAGCACGCGCCCCGCGGTCGGCGCTTCCCCACCCGAATTCGCGCACGCAGGACCCTCCCCCAATCTCGACTCGTTCGAACCTGACGAAGGCAACGCGCGGACCGTGAGATGCGCGGCGCGGCCGGCGCGCCCGCCCGTGCGCTTCAATTCTTCGCGTTTTGTAAGCGCGGGCAGCCGCCGCTGCCGACTTCTGGGGGATCTGGCAAGGCTTGGTCGCGGCCGCACGAGAAGTCGAATAGATCGAGCAGCGCGTCGCTGTTTGCGTCGCGCGCGGTGAGCGCAGGCAGATCGAACAGTGTCTCGACGAAGCGCGTGATCGCGGTGTGATCGTGCGCCACGTGTGATGCATAGCCGCGCTTCGCCCAGGGCGAGATCGCGACGAGTGGCACGCGCGACCCAAACTGGGAAAACGCCGAGCGCGCTGGCAGCGGCAAGCAACCACGCGGGGGCGGCACGTGATCTGCAAAGCCGCCACCTTCGTCGTAGGTCCACAAGATCGCTAGGCGCTGCCATTGTGGACTTCGAAGCGCGTGCTCGTAGATTTCCTTCACGCGCGCTTCGCCACGCTGCAAGTCGGCCGTGGGATGATCGTCGTCCTTGTCCTCGATGCCGTCGACGAGCGCCAGATTCGGAAGCGTGCCGCGGTCGAGCGCGTCGTAGAGCGCCTGCATGTCGTAGACACCGGGATCGCCGTGCACCCAGTCGAGCGAACCGCTGAACGGCAGACCGTCGCTGTACGCGCCCCAAGTGAAGCCTTTGTTCATCAACAAGTGAAGGAGCGACGGAGTATTGGGCGGCGGAAATACGATGCCGGTATCGACCACGCCCGCATTGGTACCGAACAACAGAAAGGCTCGATTGGCGAAGGTGCCGCTCACGACCGGCGCGAAATGCTGATCAGCAACGGCAAAGGTCTGCCCCAGAAAGTAGTAAAAGGGCAGATCGCTCGCGTCGTAGTAGTCCATCACGAAGTGGCCGTCGGTGTCGGTCGTCTCCGCGGCATTGCGCACGAAGCCGTCCATTTTTCCGCCGTTCAAGGCGCGCAGCATGGACTCGGATTGATGCCCCGGATCGACTTCGATACACGTCGTACTAGCGTGGGTCGGGAACACGGCCTCGCCGTGCCGGTCTGGGTTCGAATAGGTAGCGGGCACCGCCTCGACGTCCGGCTGGCCGCGCTCGCTGAGCTTGCCAAACAGGTGATCGAAGCTGCGATTTTCTCGCATCAGCACGATCACGTGGCGGATCGGAATCGCGCCGAGTGTCGCGCTCGAGATGCCGAGTGACTCCGCGGCGTGGGCCCCGCTCGCATAGCTGCAGGCGTTGCGCTCCGCGCTGTGAGTCGCTGGCGGCACAGCCACGCCGCAAGCGAGGCTCGTGTCATCCGGCGGCGTCCGCAGGGTTCGAATCGCGTCGAGCCCCCAGTTCGCTTTCTGCGGGTCACAGGCCGCGACCAGCAGCGACACGCCACACAGCAAAAACGCGTGCAACGCTTCACGGGTCATCGGCGTGCCTCCTTTCCAAGCGCAAGGCCGAACATCACCAGGGCGCTAAACTCGGGCGCGTTTGCTGTGCGGTAGGTCTGTTGGCTGCCGGCGTAGCTGAGGCGATCGGACTCACGCGCCAAGGAGGCCTGCAGGCCAAGCCAGTTTCGGCTGCGAAACTCCCAACGCACGCTGGCGCTGCCGGACAGGCGCGTGGTCCGATCCCGGAGTCCGAGAGCAGGGCTGTCTTGCGCGGGCGCGAAGCCGTAGGCGCCTTCGAGGCTAGCGCTCGGGCCGAGCCTCGAGTCATAGCGAGCCAGGACGCCGAGTTGGGTCAGGCTCCGCCCAGGGACATTCACCTGAGCGGCCTGCAGCACCTCTTCTAGGAATAGAACTGCGAGCAGAGAGCGCTCCGATTCGAGGAACGAGGCGCCGACATCGAGGCGCAGCGCGCCGCGAGCCAACGCGCCGCCCACGCCATCGACGTTGTTGTAGGTCCGAAAGCTCGCCGGGGTGCTACCCGGGTGTGACAGCAGTTGTCCCTCATCCGCGAGGCGCAGCCCGAGATAGGGGCTGCCGCGCTCGCTCGGCTGAAACCGATAGCCGGCCTCGGCGAAGGCCCATGCATGAGCACCGGCCAGCGACAAATAGGGATGCTGGTTTGCCAGGTAGCCTGCGCGCAAGGCCAGCGAGAGGTCCCAAGAGAACAACCAGCGCCGCGCACTCAAGCTACGAATGCCCTGCGTGCGCGCGCCGAGTTCGAGCAGCAGGCTATCGCCTACGGCGCTCGTGCCAATCGCGGCATCGACGAACGCGCCGCGCACGCTGCTCTCGAAGCGGGCTGGCGCGGCAGGCAGCGCGGGCCCTTCCGCCAACGCCTCACGCGCGGTGAGCAACACGACCAGAACGAACACGAGCCGAGCCAGCAAACTCACAGACAGAACTCACTACCTGAAGCGCGTAGCAACGCGCGATCCTAGGGATACACAGCGGTACAATCAATTTCCACCATGCCTTGTGTCCAGCCGAGCGTCGAGTGAATTCACGCTTGGCGGGCCAAGGTGCTCAACTCCAGCGCTCACAGTTCGTGGCACACGCTCTCTACCACTCCGCGAAACCAGGCCTGCGCGGGGTCTTGGTCGAGCCGCTCGTGCCAAACCTGACCGATCTTGCCGCGCGGCAAGCTGAGCGGCGGCTCGAACAGGTTCAAGCCGAGCGCGTCCGCGAATGGCTCGGCCACGCGACGGCTCAGCGCGGCGACCAGATCGGTCCGGCGCACCAACATGGGGACCATCAAAAAGTGCGACACGCGGGCGGCGACATGGCGACGCTTGCCCTTCCGTAGCAAGGCGCGATCGACGGAGCCAGGGGTGTCGCCCCGCTGCGAGACCAGCACGTGACCGAGTTCCAGATAGCGCTCGAGCGTGAGGCGACGACCCACGCGCGGGTGCCCCTTGCGCACGACGCACACGTACTCCTCCTCGAAGAGAATCCGCTGCCGATGACGCGCGGGGACTTCGTCGTAAAAGCCAATCATCAGATCCGCCTCGCCGCGCCCGAGCGAGCTCGGCACCTCGTGGAGCCCCCAAGGCCGCACCTCGACCCGCACGCCGGGCGCCTCCGCGGCCAGGCGCTGCAATAGCGGCGGTAGTAGCACGAATTCGACGTAGTCACTCGCTTCCACCACGAAGCTCTGCAAACTGGCGCTGGGCTCGAAGCGCTGGGGCTCGAAGGCGCCCGCCAGCAGGCGTAGCCCTTGCTGCAACGGTTCGCTGAGGGCGAGCGCGCGCGCAGTCGGCTCGAGGCCGTGCGCCCGCCGGTGAAACAACGGATCATTCAAGAGCGCCCTCAGCTGCGCGAGGCTGTTGCTCATGGCGGGCTGAGTCACCCCGAGGCGCCGGGCCGCGCGCGTTACGCTGCGTTCGCTGAGCAGCGCCTCGAGCGCCACCAATAGGTTCAGATTGATCGCACCAAGATTCATTGGAC